>JADHNX010000027.1 GCA_016779365.1 Planctomycetaceae bacterium | reverse complement strand
TATTCCTGCGAACGATAGACCGGCAACAGGAAAAATTGGCTCCGATGGACGGTTCCAATTGACAACTTATGAACCGAACGATGGTTGTGTGCCTGGGACTCACAAAGTTGCGATTATTGCCAACGAGACACTCGGCCCTCAGTCACAGAAATGGCACGCCCCGAAATCGTACATGGACCCCACCACCTCAGAACTCGAAGTGACAGTGACTGAAGCAACGAGTGCACTAAAGCTGGAACTTACCTGGGACGGTGCCGAACCGTTCGTTGAACGATTCGATGCTGAATAGGCTGAAGTCGAATCCGTTCAAATGCTCGGATGTGATATGGAGTTGCTGAAATCTCCAGCGCATCCGCTACGAGAATTCACGCGAGGATGTCGAGGTGCCCTCACGTACTCGGTCTTTGATGATTTCCAGCATCAGCGGATGCAGACCGAGTGGCGGGCAAAGGATGAATGTCACTTTCGAGAAACTGGCAGCCGCTTCGTCACGGAAGCGTTCGAGGTCTCGGGTGACGTGTGAGCCGGCGCTCAGAAAGTAAGGCATCATCAGGACATGGTCGGCACCGGCGTCCACACATTGACGAGCTCCGTCCGGGATTGATGGTTCCGCGAGTTCGAGGTAGCTCGGCACGACGATTTCATAATCGGTTTGTTCGCGAAGTCGGTCGGCCACGATGACGAGATCATGGTTCGCTTCGGCGCGGCGGCTTCCGTGTGCGATCAGTAAGACGGCAGTAGTCATCGGCTTGCCTGAGGTGTTGCGGATTGTTGTGCAGAGAAATTCAGAGTTCGAATCGAGAGCCAACTTTTCACTCAGGCATCGTAGACATCCAGGCCGGATTGCCAAGTTGCAGGTTCATGTTCGCAGCATGGTTCGAGGCATTCAGATCGGCGAATGTGTTGGCACGAAATGGATGCTGGGCTTTTCTTTTGCGAAAAACGGTAACTAAACTCGCGGTCCGATTTCGCCATTCACATTTCAAGAAGCAACCAGGAGCCATTCATGCCTCAGCAGAATCGCCGTCAGTTTGTGAAGTCAACCGCCGCCGCAGCAGCAGCAGCGGGAGCCACCATGCCGTACTGGTTTACCAGTGCTCAACGACCGACTTACGGTTATGAAAGTGCCAACGAACGACCGGTTCTGGGGTGTATCGGAACGGGCAGTCGCTGGAACAGTGTTGGTCCTGCTGCGTTGAATTTTTCAGACTGCGCTGCGGTCTGCGACGTCGATTCCAAACATGCGGGAGCGGGGCGAGACAAAGTTTCGGGTATTCAGACGAAGAAAGGTGACGATCGCAAAATCGACGTCTACGAGGATTACCAGAAGATTCTGGACCGCAAAGACATCGACGTGGTGACGATTGTTACGCCCGACCACTGGCATTCGAAGATCGCCATCGAAGCCATGCAGGCAGGCAAAGATGTGTACTGCGAAAAGCCGCTGACGCTGACCGTTCATGAAGGCAAGCAGATCATCAAGGTGCTGGAAGAAACGGGACGTACTTTTCAGGTCGGGACGCAGCAGCGAACGGAAATGGGGCAGCGGTTTCTCCAGGCGATTGCGATGATTCGTGATGGTCGAATTGGCGACGTGAAGAAAGTGACCTGCAACATTGGAGCATCATCCGACAGCGGGGCGATTCCGGTGGCGGATGTTCCAGAGGGTCTGAACTGGGAAAAGTGGCTTGGTCAGGCGCCGCTGGCTGAGTATCGGATGAAAGAAGGCGGACGCTGGGGCAAGACCCGAGGCCACTACGAATTCCGCTGGTGGTACGAATACTCTGGCGGCAAGATGACCGACTGGGGTGCTCATCATGTTGACATCGCTCAGTGGGCGATCGAGCAGAACGGCAAGGATCAGGGCGTTGTTTCGGTCGAGCCGATCATGCAGGAACATCCGGTTCCTTACAAAGATGGCTATCCGACGCTGGACGATCGCTACAACGCCGCGACGAAGTTCGACGTGAAGTGCATGTTCGCCAACGGCGTCGAGATGCATATTGTCAGCCACTCGTCCGATGGCAACGGCATTCTGTTCGAAGGAACCAAGGGCCGTTTCCATGTCAGTCGAGGTCGGACAAAGGGGGGACCGTTCGAGGCCCTCAAAAATAATCCCCTGCCTGACGGAGCCATCGATGCCGTTTATGGCGGCAAGAAGCCGACCTCGCACATGCAGAACTTTATGGACTGCATCAAGAGCGGCGAGACCCCGATCAGCGACGTGTGGTCTCATCATCGCGCTATGACAACCTGCCATCTCGCGAACATTTCTATCCGGCTCGACAAGACGCTGGAGTGGGATCCGAAGACCGAGATGATCACCAACGAGCGAGGTCTGAATTCGTGGCAGTCTCGCGAGCAGCGTCAAGGCTACGAGATCAATGTGAATGTCTAACGTCGCGGATTGAGAGTTCAGGGCAGCTGAAGACAGGGCAGGGCGGAGACTCGGGGCGATCCGGGCTTCGCCCTGTCATATTTTTGTTGACGGGTTTCGCCTGCCCGAGTCTGGAACCTGTTCGCGGTTCCGACTTTGCTGCCGGGAATGCCTGTTGAGTATTTCGTCAGGTCAGGGCTGCCCTGATTGAAACAGCTGCTCCTAAACAAAGCAGCCTTCGGCATCGTCATCCAGACCGGTGGCTTCGGTCGGCCGACGTGGTTTTCCTAGATGCGGAGAAGGTATGTGCCGAGCCTGATCAGCAGGTTTTGAGGCTTTCCGGTTTGTCGCCGCAACCCTTGACGGACGCATGTAAAGCAGGCAGGGAAGCAGGATCAGGTCGCCGATCAACGCGACGAACAGCGAAGTTGTCATCAGAAGTCCGAAGCGGACCGTCGGGCCGAAGTTGCTCAAGCCCAGCGCGAGCATTCCCAAGCCGGTAATGACGGTCGCCTGAACGATTGGCGGGCCGGTTGTTTCTAGAGCGACTCGCGTTGCGTAGACGGAGTTGCCTGTCTGGTCGTAAAGCCGACGGTAGCATGTCAGGAAGTGGAACGTTCCGTCGACGGCAATGCCGAGAGCGATACTCCCGGTCATCATTGTTCCGATGTCCGTTGGGATGTTCAGCCAGCCCAGCGTTCCAAAAACAAGTAGAATGGGTGTCACGTTTGGAATCATGGCGACCGCGCCGGCGAGTGGTGACTTCAGGCAGATCACCATGATGACCGAGATCAGGCAGAACGCGGTGAAAACACTTTTCCAGAAGCCGTCAAAGATGTCCTGTTGAGCCCGTTCGACCAGCGGTGCTATGCCTGTGCAGGTGATTTTGACGTTGTGTTCGGCAGCCAGTTCTTCCGATTTCGCCGACAGAACGTGGAACAGGTGCTGTGATGTGGCGTCTTCGGCGGCCTCGACTTTCGCAGAGATTCTCCAGAGATGTCCGCCGTCTGCGATGAAATCGTTGTCGTCAGAGTGTTGTCGGATTGCTTCGAGGGCGGCCGAGAATCCTTGGGGCAGTGGATCGGGCAGGAAGGACGTTGCGGACAGTACGAGCTGTACGTGCTCGACTTCGCGCAGCGAGTCTTCCATTTCGCGGATCATTCGGATCCGCTGTGTGTCGGGGATGTCCTGCGTTTCGAAATCGACGACAAGTTCGACTGAATCTGTGCTTGCCAGTTCTCGGTGCAGATATTTCGTGTCCTGAAGAACTTTGGAGTCTTCCGGGAAGAAGTTGAGGGGCTGAAATTCTGCCTTGATCCAGATCACACCCAGGCCGCACCACGTGACCAGTCCGCAGACACACATGGTTGTCGACACTCGGTGAACGTAGAGTCGCGCGGCGGCACGGCGGAAGAACTGGTGCAGCCAGCGGCTTTCGAAGTGGTCCGGCGGGTAGAGCGTCAGGATTGCGGGCGTGATTCCCAGGCCGGCAATCAATGCCGCAAAGGTGCCGCCTGCAGTGGCGATGCCGAACTGGCGAACCGGCGGGATGGTGCTGATTCCCAACGACGCCAGCCCGATGGCGGTTGTAAATGTCGCCAGCAGGCATGGCCAGCGGACGCCTTTGAGAGTTTGTCCGATGGGGTCATCGTCGTTGCGGTGTGTCGCAAAGTGGTGCAGATAATGAATGGCCACGGCCATGCTGAAAACCATCACCATGACCGGCAACGAGTCGAGAATAAAGTTCATCTCGCCGCCGCCAATACGGACGCAAGCGAGAGTCAACTGGAAGGCCCAGATGGTTTCAATGAGAATCAGAAACGCGGGGGTAAACTGCTTCAGCGTGTAGAAAAGCACGCCCAGGCAGATTGCGATTGTGATTCCAAAGTAAACCTGGTTTGCCTGCTTGCCGCCCAGTCGATTCAGCTCGGCGACGATGACCGGGGCTCCGGTAATTTTCATCGTGGACGTGTCGAGCTGGCAGTACTGCAGGACGTCGTCGACCTGATTCATCGTGGCTGTTCGGTCACGAAGCCCATCGTCAGTGAGCAGTGCGATGATGCCTGCAAACTTTCCGTCCTGCGAAATAGCGACTCGGTGCAGCCGCTGTTCGATTTCAGATTCCGGGAGATCGAATTCCGACATCATCGATGCCAGGCGATCAGGTGACCAGACCTTGCGAATCACGTCGAGGCGTTCGAGGCGGCCGCAGACGGCTTCGATAAGTTTTGGGTCGTGTTCGGCGCGATCAAGGGCGACGAGAATGAGCTCTTCACCGCCAAAGTGAAACCGGAAGTCTTCATAAACCTGGCGAGCTTCGTTCTCGTCGGAGAGCCAGGTTTCGGTGTTGTTATTAGGCGGGATCGACTCGGCAAGCGGATACAGAACTGCCAGCGACAGAAAGAGAGCCGTGATGATCGCTTTCGAATATCGTTGGTAGAACCGAGTGATCATAGGCCTGCAACTGTTGTTGGCTCAAAGTGGCAGCACTCCAGGCGGAGTGTCGCCAGCGTTCGAGTAGGCTTTGTTTCCAGAAGCAAACATCAGCCGATCAACCGTCGCTCAACGTATTTGCAGTTCATTCCGAACCGTCAGGCGGTGACTCACTCAGAATCACGAGATGAGGGTCCGATGTGTGAATGAGAAGCTGGTGCTGAGGGTGAGTGACTGCAGCAGGCATGACGCAGACAGCGGAAAACAGGAAGTTACACGGAGAACCCGCATCGGAGAGGTGGCGTCGTCGGCCACCGACATTTGGAAGTGCTCCTCTCCGCAGGGACTGTCATCGAACGTGGCGGCAAGCGTGCATCAGCCCATTTGAATCGCACACCAATGGGTTGCGGTGGTCCGGCTCAGCGAATCGCCACGATCGTTACAGTCCGTACAATTCAGGATTCGGTAAGGCGTACACCTGCATTTACGACAAGAACGAATTCGTCTGGCAGTGAGAAGCCTGATGTGCCGAGGAAGTCGCCTGCTTTGTAGAAACACGAGTAGTGGTCTGCGAGCGCGAAGCCTCGTCAACAACGGGAGTTCTGCGCCGGTTCGCGAATCGGCAAGCGACAGGTTCTAATTGTACAGCTCGTTCGAGAAGTCAAACTACTCGTCAAGCTTGCCGAGGAACTGGCCACCGCTGATGAACATGCCGTTCTCGCAGGGGGTGCACCATTCGAGTCGGACCAGGTATTTGTATTCGCGAGTGTCGCTGGCCATTTTGACCGTCACGTCGCCCATCTGAAGCGAGCCGCGATGCAGCAGTCCGATGCCGAACCGGCTGATTTCGCGAGTCATCGCTGGAACGGTGCTGCCACGAGCTGTAATCACTTCGGCCGGAACCGAAAGGTCCAGTCGTTCCGCCGCACGCTCGTGGTCGCCATCAGTTTTGCCGATGCTCTCAAGTACCTGCTTCAGATCTTCGAGAGTAGGTCGGCTCCAGGGATCAGCGGACATCTGCAACTCCTGACCGGTCAACACCTGTCGGTTCATCATGGTTTCTGAATGCGGCAGAGACGTCTCGGCTGCACAGGCAAACCATAAGTCACATGTCAGGATCGCCGGGGTTGATTCAGGAGATTTCCGACCTGGTTCCGGTTCCGGTTACTCCGAAAGTGCTGCCTTGAGCCTTCCTGCGGATGAACAGGCCAACGACTCCACCAGCGATGGCCAGCAAGAACATGGTTGCTCCCCAGGAGAGACCGCTATTGGGAGCCTCAACTGCGAGCTCGGTTTCGTCTGGCCAGTCGAAATCGAATTCGGGAACTGGTGGCGGAGCGGGGGCTGTCGCAAAGGCGGCGCTGAGACTTGCTGCGTCGAGGCTTTGGCCAGTCCGACTGTCAGGAATAATCATCGCCAGTTCCGAGCCATCGGCAGAACTGGTTGCTGATGCCGAAGGGGGTGTCGCTGTCGTGTCGGACATTGCAGGAAGAATGAATGTCGAATTGTCTGAGTGCTGACTGTCATGACGCGTGCTGGCACTGAAATTGACCCTGTCCGGACTTTCGTTCCCGATTGCCTGAACGGCTCCGCTGCTGAGTGATGCGTCCGCGTCTTCGAATGAGAGACGCCGAAACTGCGATGTGTCTGGCACCGATCGTGCGGGAGCAACGTTTGACGTGACTCGCGGTTGGATCGGCGACCACTGGCTGCTTTCGATGATGACACCTGCCCCGCGTTGACCTGGCGAGACTCGAACAACCGGCTGTAGTTCAGTGTGGGGAGCGTTTTCCGCAATTGCCGGATTCTTCGGTTCGTCTCGGTTCAGCCAACCGTCCGACGTTGTGAACAGGCGACCGTCTGGGACCATCGAGCTGGGGACAACAAGCTCATTGGATGTCTGAAACGGAAGGCGATCCGGAAGCACCTGTGGAATAAATCCGGCTTCTGATTCCGGTGATGACGCTGCCGTCGTCGTCCGCCCGGAGTCTGAATGTGCAACGGCCGAGACGCTCGGCGTCGGGTTGCTGGTTTGTTGAGAGTTACTGGCTTGTTGAGAAACGAGTTGCCTCGAACTCAGACGCGGCGAGATGCGGTCGCTGTCGGCGCGGCGAGCCAGTGCGGAAGATTCCATCTGGCTGCGGGATTGTCGAATCAGACTTTCGATTTCGGGGCGGCTTCGTTCCTGAACAAACTCGGCAAAGTCCTTTTTCAAAGCCTCGGCATCGGATGCGACGACTTCGGGCAGAGATGCCGCACTGGCTGGTTCAAAGTCTGCAACAACTTCATCCGGCAACCGGGGAGTTGTCGCCAAAGCTTTGCTCTGACGTGATTCTTCAATGACCTCTTTGAAGAGTTTCTGGAACTCACTGTCAAAGTCGTTCACGAATTGATTGTTGCCAGTTGGTGGCGATGCACCTGCCGCAGGCTCGGGAAGCGATCGTTGGGCGTCTGCGACTGCTCGGCTGGTCGCTCTCGTCGAGGAAGAGTCAGGCAGTTGGGGGAGGTCGGTATTACTGGCGGTGTACCGGGAGTTTCTGTTCGCTGCTGACGGATCGCGTTCGACTGTCTGTGTTGTCGCGGAGTTTTGTCGAGGCTCCGGACGGACGATAACTCCCTTTCTTCCAGACGCTGTTGGTGTGCTCGTCTGCGGAAGTCGCTCATCGAGAAACGGGTCGCTGACCAGTTCAGGTCGCTGCGAAACCACACTGCGGCCTCCGTCTGAGACCTTAACGCTGCGGGCTGTCGAATCTGAGTTTTCGCGCCGCAGAAACCTGAAAGGGTTCAGGCTGGAAGCCTCTTCCTTTTTCGGTGCGGGATCGCGGTTCCACAATCTGGAAATGAACGCTCCGGGACCTGCTGCCTGGGTCAGCACAGCGCCACCTAAGGTGACAGCAACAGTGGAAGCACACACGTACAAGCGAAGCCGAGGCCTGATCATGACACGTCACCGATTCGGTTCGGAAAGGATCGTCGACAGGAAGTCCAGGCCGGGCAGAGATCCAGACGTGCCACGAACACTGGCACGAGGTTGGATGAGCACTGACTGATGCAACAAGTGCAGAGGCCATCCCGGCTATCAGGAAGGAATCGGCTGGCGAGAGGCTTCGGGCTTAGTTAGATTGCCGCATCCTGCCTGAACTTCCTGAAGTGGCGATCCTGCCGGTTTTGCCGAATGCAGTGACGACGTAGCGGCGCGAAATTTTGTCGATACGGCAATAACTGCCGGTCGGGTTGTCGGCAAAGCCTGCGGTGAGCTTACGTCCCGAGCATCGCGGCGACCGATTCCGAGCTGACGGGTGCGATCACGCCTCGTTCGGTGATGATGCCGGCGATGAACGCAGCAGGCGTGACGTCGAAAGCCGGGTTCCACACGTCGACTCCGTCCGGCACGATTTGTTTTCCAAAGCCGTGGCTGATTTCATCGCGGGTCCGCTCTTCGATGGGAATGAGGTCTCCCGACGCCAGGCTCAAATCAAAAGTGCTCGACGGTGCGGCCACATAAAAAGGAACGCCGTGCGCTTTGGCCAGAACGGCAACCGAGTAGGTTCCGACTTTGTTGGCCGCATCACCGTTGGCCGCGATGCGGTCCGCACCGGTGACGACCGCCTGAACTTTCTTTTCGCGCATGACCAGAGCGGCCATCGAGTCACAAATCACGGTTACCGGGACATCGCGCTGCTGGCACTCCCAGGCGGTCAGACGAGCTCCCTGTAGCAGCGGCCTGGTTTCATCCGCAAAGACATGAATCTTTTTTCCGACGCTTGCCGCCGCGAACAGAACGGATAACGCCGTTCCATCGCCGGCAGTTGCCAGCCCTCCGGCATTACAGTGCGTAAGAACTCCGCCTTGGTTCGGCATCAGTGGCGCACCGTGTCGACCAATTGCCGCGCACATCTCGCGATCTTCGCTTTCGATTGCGCGAGCCTCTTCGAGGAGCCTCAGCAGGACCTCGGCAGGCGATGCCGCTGGGATTCCCGAGACGACGTTTTTCATCCGCTCCAAAGCCCAGAACAGGTTGACTGCAGTTGGTCGACTGCTCGCCAGATAGTCGGTGACTTCGTTGAGCTTCTGGTCAAACTCCAGGCGACTGGTGTTTGTTGCATCCTGCAGACCAATCACGGTTCCGTAAGCTGCCGACACCCCAATCGCCGGAGCGCCTCGCACGCTGAGCCGTTTGATTGCCTGCCAGACCTGTTCCACTGTTTCGCAGTCGATTTCGACGAACTCTTCAGGCAGCCGCGTCTGATCAATCATCCGCAGCGTGCCCGGCAATTCACCAATCCAGCTCAGCGTTTTGGGAATCCTCTGCGCCATCACAAGTCCTTGAGAGATTAGACCCTGCTACCTGATCAACAGGCTGCTATACGTGGTCCTGAGACGGTGTCTGGCCCTTGAACTTCTTGCGTTTGGCTGCCGGATGGAAGGACTTTCCGCGAGCTGGACCTTTGGAGTGTTTCGGGCCTTTGCTTCGGAAGTCGTTTGAACGCGGCGGACGGGCTGAAGACCTGGTTTCGCTGGTCACTCCCATGTCGTCGTTGGCCAGCGAGATCTCCATTGGCTTGCCCGCGACTCGAGTTCGCTGAAGCGTGCTGAAAATCTCTGGTGGCATGCCTGCTGGCAGATCGACAGTGGCGTACGAATCGTGAATCTTGATCGGACCGATGTATTCGCCGCCGATGTTGCCTTCATTGGCGATCGCACCAACGATGTTTCCGACTTTGATTCCGTCGTTCCAGCCGACTTCGATGCGGTATCGATCCTTGCCGGCTTCCGGTGGCCCGAGCTGACGATTGTCACTTCGACCGCGAGTCGCATTTTCGCTGCCGCCCGATCGTCGTTCGTACTTGCCGCGATCATTCTGCCCGCGTTCTCCACGACTGTCTCGACGGTCGTCTCCATCGAACTCCTTGCGTCGTGCTCGATCTTTCGCGAGGAAAGGTCGACCGTTCTGGCTGATCAGTGCCAGCGAGGCGGCTATCGTGGCCATTGAAGTTTCCGATTCCTCAGAAAACTTCGAAATCATTTCTTCGAAGAATTTCAGATCCTCACCGCCGGTCATCGCTGCTTCTGCGATTTTTTGCGTGAAGCGTTTGATTCGAATTTTGTTGATATCGTCGGCGGTGGGTGGTTGAACGATTTCGATTGTCTGCTTCGTCATCCGCTCGATGAATCGCAATTTTCCACGCTGCGAGTTCGTCAGGAAGATGAACGCTTCGCCGGTCCGTCCGGCTCGACCGGTACGGCCAATTCGATGAACGTAGGATTCGTTGTCCTGCGGAACATCGTAGTTGAAGACGTGGCTGACTCGGGTGACGTCCAGCCCGCGAGCGGCGACGTCGGTCGCGACCAGGATGTCGAGAAGTCCAGCTTTGAGCTGCTCGATCGTGCGTTCGCGAGTCTTCTGTGGCATGTCGCCGTTCAGAGCGATCGCTTTCAAACCTTCTTTATTCAACTGCTCAGCGATCGTGACCGTCATATCTTTGGTGTTTGAAAAGATGATGACGCCGTCTGTCTCTTCGGTATCGAGCAGCCGCTTGAGCACGTCGATCTTTTCGCGTGGCTGAAGAATTAACGCCCGCTGCCGAATCGAGTCAGCGGTCATTGTCTTTGATTGAATCGTGACACGTGCCGGATCGTTCAAGTACTGCTGAGCGATCGTGCGAATCGGCGGCGGAAGTGTCGCTGAGAAAAGAGCGATCTGACGACCGTCCGGCGACTCCTCAAGGACGAACTTCACATCGTCCAGAAAGCCCATGTTGAGCATCTCGTCGGCTTCGTCGAGGACCAGGCACTTGAGTTCGCTCAGGTCCAGCGTACCGCGTTTAATATGGTCGATGACTCGGCCCGGAGTTCCGACGACGACTTCGACTCCGCGTTCCAGCTGTCTGAACTGAGCTGTGTAATCGCTTCCGCCGTAGATGGCCAGGACTGAAAACCGCGACATGTTGCAGGCGTAGGTCGAGAACGATCGGGCGACCTGAATGGCCAGTTCACGCGTTGGAGTCAGCACCAGAACCTGAGGCTTCTTCTGGCCGATTTTGATTCGGGAAAGAATCGGGAGCGCGAAGGCGGCGGTCTTGCCCGTGCCTGTCTGCGACTGAGCCAGCACATCCCGGCCTGCGAGCATGTGTGGAATGATCTCGGCCTGGATGGCGGTCGGTCTTTCGTAACCGGATTTGAGAACCGCCTCAAGAACTTCCTTGCGGAGCGACAGGTCAGCGAAGAGTGGCTCGCCGGAAACTTCTTCCTCAGGCGAAGATTCATCCGCTGCCGACAATTCATCCGCTGGCAACGTTGCTGCGCCTGTTTCAGTGGTTGCTTCTGGCTCAGGATCGAGCGGTTCAGGTACGCGGGTTGGCGGTGTCTCTTTCGTGGACTGGCTTGTCACTTCAGCCTGAACGTGCGGAGTCGTTTCCGAATCGGATTCCGATTCCGAAATCACAACGGCGTCCTCAACGGACGAAGAACTGTCCGGAGTCGAACCGGCGGCGATCGTGCAGTCCGAAGTGGCAAGTAACTGCTCGATCGGATCAGTCATCGGTGCGGATGCAGACACCTCGAATGTGTCAAAAGCAGTCGTTTCAAACGAAGACTCACTGACTGAAGCAGCATGATCAGCAAGGTGAGACGGATTCTGAGCGGCATGGTCAGGCATTTAAAATCTTTCGATCGTAGTGGTCGCCAGGGTTGCTGGACGGAATGGTCAAGCAACGGCAGCGCGTACGCGAGCGTCAAACAGCGAAATAGCGATTGGGCGTGCGCATCTAATTACAAAAACACAGATGGCGACGCCGCTTCGTTCACTGGACGTGTTCCCGGTTTCCGGAGTCTTGTCCGGCGGGAACAATCAGAAGACCTGTCGCCTGAGAGCCGTTCAGGGTTCGCAAATTTACCTGTTTCGAGGATTTGCAACACCCGGTGCCGGCCAACAAGGCCGAATCAATTCGAAGTTGTGTCGACTTCGAGGCTCAGACTGGGCGGCAAGCTACACAGAACTCGACATCTTCGCCACAGCCATCACGACAAAATTTCCAACATTTCAGAGAGTCTGGATTTGTGCCGTCATGAATGGGCCGTTTAACTGCAAGCCGCAGGCGTGCGCGAACTGCCGGTGACCGCTCACGCCTGCGGCTTGCGGTTAAACAATCGAGTCCGAATGTCTCATTATGAATCGTTCACGGTATAACTCGGATGTTAGAGTCCGTTTCGGATCATCCACGCAAATTGCGAGCATCTTTTCAAACCAGCAGGCGCGATTCGCCGTGCCGTCATCCGGCTGAAATTTTCTGGCGGTTGTTACACGGAATGTGCCTGCTACTCTGGTTGCGGTTCCGCCGTGTTAGGGGCAGACAATGAGTTTTACAGAATTGCCGATCAGTAATCGTCAAGCGACTCGACGTGAGTTGCTTGGTTCGGGCATGGGACTCGGAGCTTTGGCACTGAATGCGATGCTGCAGAGCGACGCGGCAGCCAGCGATTCACATTCCCTCTTGCCGGACGTTCAACCAAAGGCAAAGAACGTAATCCTGCTCTTTATGCGCGGCGGCGTCAGCCATATGGAGAGCTTCGATCCGAAGCCCGAGCTGACAAAGCACGCCGGAAAGTCGATCAATGATTCGCCTTTCAAAAGCGTTCAGGATCCTGAGAAGTTGAAAAAGGTGCGAGTTGTCGTCGTGAACGATGCCAACGGCCAGCAACGCAACAAGCTGTACCCGTTGCAGGTTGGGTTCAGGAAGTACGGAGAAAGCGGCATCGAGATCAGCGACTGGTTTCCGCACATTGGCAGTTGTGCTGACGACATCTCGTTCATTCGGTCGATGTGGACTACGGACGATAACCACGGCGCTCAGGTTCAGTTTATTTCCGGTCGGCACATGCTTGATGAACGTGTACCGACCCTCGGAGCCTGGGTCACCTGGGGACTGGGGACGCTGAACCAGAACCTGCCGCAGTTTATTTCGATGGGGCCTCGGTATTTCGACACACGAGACGGTCATTACCTCGGGCCGGCCTACGATGCAATTCCGATGAAAATCGATCCGGCGAATCCACTGCCGTACGCGCGTCCCGAAGTTGAGTTTTCAAGTCCTGAACAGAAGCTGACGTTTGACCTGATCAGCCGCCTTAACCGACTGAGTGCCGAACAGTACCCGTCGGATAACTCGCTGCGAGCCCGCATGCAGTCGTACGAGTTGGCTTTCAGAATGCAGAACGCCGTGCCGGATGTGATCCGTTTTGACGGGGAGACACAGGAAACTCAGAACCTGTACGGGCTTGACGATCCCAAAACGAAACCTTTTGGAATGCAGTTGCTGGCGGCTCGGCGTTTTGCCGAACGCGGCGTTCGGTTCATTCAGATTATGCATGGCGACGGTGCGGCTGGAGCCTGGGATTCTCATTCAAATCTTCAGACCAGCCACGCAAATCTTTCGGGGCAGGTCGATCGTCCGATTGCCGGTCTGCTGAAAGATTTGAAACGGCGAGGCTTGCTGGAAGAAACGATTGTCGTTTTCGCTACAGAGTTCGGACGAACGCCTGGTTCTCAGGGAGCCAATGGTCGCGACCATCATCCGTACGGCTTTTCGGTGTGGATGGCAGGCGGCGGATTGAAAGGCGGGATCGCGCATGGGGCGACGGATGAGATCGGCTTTCACGCGGAAGAGAATCCGCACTACGTCACCGACATCCACGCGACCATCCTGCACCAGCTCGGCGTTAATCGAAAACGGCTGGAAGTGCCGTCGCACAAGCGGCTGGAGCAGGATTTCGGGCACGTGATTCACGACATTATTGCGTGAATCCAACCGTTAATTTCTTGTCCGGGTAGTCGCTGCCCGACCGTGGTGTCTGCGGAAAATCGGGTGCCTGCTGACCGTTATTCAGCGGCGATTTTCCAGACGGGTTCTTCGTCGAGGTCGACGCACGCTTCGAGGATTTCGTGAGGCGTGAAGCGAGCCTTGTAGTCCATCGACTGGTTTTCGTGAATCCAGTATCCGAGGTACGAGTACCGCATCGAGTGAGTCTTCGCCCATTCGATTTCTTTGAGAATGGAAAACGTGCCAGGGCTCAGCTTTCGCCAGGATGGATCGTGGTAGAAGTAGGCGCTTGAGAGACCTGCGTTGAAGACATCGACGATGCCGACTCCGATCAGCCGTCCGTCTTCCCGGTACTGAAATTCGCGTGCGAACTCGTTCGGTCGGCCAATGAACGATTCGTAGTAGTTCTGAAACGACGTGGCGTTGTCCGGCCAGCCCCGTCGCTCGGCCATGTCTCGATGGTAGGCGTTGAACAGGGCTACGTGTTCGTCGGAAACCTGCGGCTGCGTGACGTGAAGTTCGACGTTCTGATTCCGACGTAACGCTCGTCGCTGGCTCTTTGAGGGGTGAAAGTCTTCCAGCACGATTCTCAACGGTCGGCATTTTCGACAGACCCGACATCGTGGTCGGAAGACGTAATTGCCGAAGCGTCGCCAGCCGCGTTCGATCAGTCGTTCGAGTGACTCGGCATCGAGCGTTGCCGGCACCCGGTATTCAAGTTGCGACGATTCGTCCGGAAGGTACGGACACGGCGAGGCCTCGGTGACAAACCGGATCAGATCATACGAGTGGTCATCGGTCATGCGTGATCGAGCAGGGGGGAGGGAGATAATTCAGCGTTGCGGTGATTTCTCTGAAAGGTAGTACGTCCAGCCTGCCATGTCAGCCGTGAGGCTCGACTGAGTTATAGTTGCCGGACTGGCGTGACCGTTGCGAATTCGCGTTGCAGGGTTCGCGTTGTGGCCGCCCCGTGTTTGGGTTGGCTGAGTCGTTTCAACTTTGCTTTTGAGTGAACGTGGAGTCGCTGTGATCGACTGGTCTGGTATTCGTGCTTCTGCTCTGGGGAAAGAATGCAGCACGGACAATATTCCGAACGTGCAGTTACCGGTTCTGCCGGCGGCTGTTGCGGAGTTCTCGCAGAAGGCCGACGACCCTGACTGCAGCATCGACACGCTCTCTGCGATTGTCGAGTCTGACACTGGCCTCACCTGCCAGCTTTTGCGAAGCGTCAACGCGAGCAATAACGGACTGAAGCATCGGATCGTATCGCCGCGTCATGCGATTGCGGCTTTGGGAATTCGTCGAACGAAACTTCATCTGATCACGGCAGCTCTGCAGAACTCACTGCCTGCCAGAAAACTGAAACTCATCAACCTGCCGAGCTTCTGGAACGCAAATCTGGAGCGGGCACTGTTTGCCAGGCGGCTGGCGAGGCTCCTGAAGACCGACGAGGAACTCGCCTTCGCCGCCGGCTTACTTCAGGACTTTCTGATTCCCGTTCTGACGAACGAACTCGACCACGACTACGTTCATTTCATGAGCCTGCCGGACGCTGATCGAACATCGCTGGTGGACTTTGAAGCGAAGACGTTCGAATGGGATCACGCGGGAGCCGCGGCCAATGTCATGTTCGATTGGGGGTTCCCTGATGACCTGATCTGCTGCGTGTTCTTTCATCATCGCGGACTGTCAGTGCTGGCTGACGAGCAGCTCGGGCACTCTGCCGCCGCAGCCGTTGCACTGGCAGGGTTGATGCCAGATTCGATTCGGCAGTCACCCGGCGGACTATTGCAGCTTGAGAAACTGGCCGGAATCTGGGACGGATTTGACCTGCAGGCTGTTGCGAAGGAAGTTTTCGACGAGTACGAGCCGCAGGCATTGGAATCAGCCAACTACATTCCGTTCAAGGTTCACTGCGAGAAACTGCTGGAAACGGCAGCGGCGAACAAAGCGTAGATGGCGAATTTCTTCGGACTTAAGAATCCTGATTCCGGATGAACTTCTTCCAGCGGCGCAGCATTGGAGTGTCCTCGTCGGTAGTGCCTGGGGTGATCGCTTTGGCGAGTTGATCACGCTCACGAGCCAGTTGTTCCGCCTGTTCGTTCAGTCTGGCCTGGTCCCGCGAAAGTCTGGCTCGTTCGATCGAGACATCAATCTCGGCGATTCGAAGCTGGTCGTGAATCACTTTCTCGATTTCATCAATCCGCTTGTGCAAGGTCGCGTCGTCAGCTCCGGCCTGCACCTCGC
>JADHNX010000026.1 GCA_016779365.1 Planctomycetaceae bacterium | reverse complement strand
ACGGAAAAGGCAACAACGTTCGAGACTGGATCCACGTGCTGGATCATTGTCGAGGAATCGACGTCGCGCTCAGAAACGGGGAACCCGGCGAGGTCTACAACTTCGGCGGCAACAGCGAGCTGCAGAACATCGAACTGACCTTCAAACTGCTCGACGCGCTGGGAAAACCTCGTACGCTGATCCGCCATGTCGAAGACCGAGCCGGACACGACTTCCGCTACGCCATCGACACCACTCGAGTCGAGCACGAACTCGGCTGGAAGCCGCAAATGGATTTCGAAACCGGCCTCCGCAGCACTATTGACTGGTATCTTGCCAATAAAGGCTGGGCCGAGCGAATTCAAAGCGGCCAGTACCGCGACTACTACGAAACTCAGTACGGCCAACGCCTGGCCTGACGCGGCGTGCAGGCTTAAGTCAACTCGTCGGATCGGTGCCCGCACTACTCGCAACTCTGGTATCAATCGAATAAGCTCCGTCCACGTTTGCGTGTTGTTTCCTGTCAAGAGTTTCTGGAGTGTGTCATGAGTTCAGCCACCGGCGGCCTTAGAGAACTTCATCAGGTACATCTGGCTCTTGATGCGTGCTACAGGCAGCTTGAAAGTGGCCCGCGTCAGATCGCCGTTCTTGAAAAGCGACAGGCCGCTAAACAGGCCGAAATCGACGCGCAGAAAATCAAGATCACAGAGCAACAGAAAGCCGCAGACAAGAAGAATCTTCAGTTTCGAACCAACGAACAGACGGTTGCCGACACGAAGGCAAAATTGAATCAGGCCAAATCGAACGTCGAATTTGACATTTTCAAAGGCCAGATCGCCAAAGCAGAAGCGGACAACGAGAGCATCGAAACCGAGTACCTCGAGTTGCTCGAACAGGTCGATGCAGAAAAAGTCGCACTGGAACAGTTGGAAGCCGAACTGAAGGATGCCGCTGCGAAGCTGCAGAAATCCAGGGCGGAGTTTTCCGAACTTGAACCAAAGGTCAAAGCGCAGGCAGCCGGGCTGACCGAAGAGCTGCACGAAGCGGAGAAGTGTCTGCCCGCAAAAGAGATGGGCCTTTACCGACGACTGGTCGAGGCTCACGGCCCGTCGACACTGGCGCCGCTCGACGCCAGCGCCTGCTCAGAATGCTTCGTCGAACTTTCACCTCAGGATATCGTCGAAGTCCGCACGGCAAAGCTCGTCTTCTGCAAAAGCTGCGGACGCATTCTCTACAGCGCCGATCCGGAATAACGCCGGCGCTGCGATTGGGCGACCCGACTCTCAGTCGAATTCTGAAGCAGACATGCCAGGTGCGCCGCCATCGACCGTTGCCGCTCTCGCAGTTTTGCGGAACTGTTTCACGATGCCGATCGTCAGCAGCGGCAGAAGCCCACAAACCAAAAGGCGTTGGCAAAGTTGTGGGCAACACTTCCGAAACCTTGTCGGTAACGGCATGATCCCCGGTGAACGAGTCCTCACTTCCGGGATCTCGACGGAGAAATCGCGATGGCGCGTTGCGACTACTGCAAATCCTTCATTCTGTTTGGCGGAAAAAAGAAGTCTGGCCGAACTTTCTGCAACGATAGCTGCCTGCAGGAAGGCCGGCTGATGCTGACCGCCGATCGGCTGCCCCAGCACGCCGTTGACGCCGCCATTGACGAGATTCACCAGGGGCGATGCCCTGAGTGCAATGGTCCCGGACCGATCGACGTACACAACTCGCACACAGTCTGGTCCATCCTCGTAATGACTACGTGGCGGAGCACGCCGCACGTTTGCTGTCGATCATGCGGTCGACAGAAGCAACTAACAGGTCTGGTTACGTCGGGCTTGTTCGGCTGGTGGGGCTTCCCGTGGGGAGTCATCTTCACACCAATCCAGGTGGGAAAGAATCTTGCGGGAATTTTCGGTGGCCCGGATCCGGAAGTCCCATCCGAGCAACTGGAAACAATGGCCCGCCTGGAACTGGCCGTCCGAGTCGAAGCGGGCGAACCGTTGCCGGGACGCCGCAAGGCTCCATCGAAAAGCCAACCCTCCGCCCCCGCCGATGACCGCATTCCTGTCGAATGTGAAGACTGCGGCAAACGATTCAAAGCCAAAGCGGCGATGGCCGGAAAGTCCGGCAGTTGCCCAGGCTGCGGTTCCAGAATCACCGTTCCCGAAGCCGACGAATGGCTGGATGACGAGTACGATGACGAATGGGCCAGCGGCTCGTACAACGACTACGAAGACGATGATGACAATGGCGACGACTGGGAACAGCCGACGAACACGCGTCGCTCATCATCCTCGCGGCGAAAAAGTAACCCGAAGAAAAGGATGATCACGCCGCTGCGAATCGTGATCGCGTTCGGGCTCCTGTTCATCGGCCTGCCAGTTTTCGTGGTAATCGTCGGTGGCGTTATTGGCCTGTTCGCTGACAGAAATCCTCAACCGCAGTTCGGGCAGAACGATCCGGTAGTTATTCCGAATCCGGCGAACCCAAACTTCCAGCCGCAGCCGTTTCCCAATCAGAATTTCGGCGATCCCGCAGGTCTGGCACCGTCTCAACCGGCGTCTGTCGACCAACCGAGCAACGGCGCAGCGACTGCTCAAGCGACGAATGTCGGCCAGACGGTGCCCGAAACCAAACCGGTTCCACCACTCGACAACGCTGACCCTGGCGGCAAACTGTGGGTTGTTCTGTCAAATTTCCGAGCCGCTCCGAAGCAGGGATTCGGAGCGATCAATCGCCGTTTCCAGATCGATTATCAAGTTGCTGCGGGCTCCCCTTCGTCAAACGAGAAGTACGTGCTGCATGTCTCAAAACCGCTCGGAGGCGGCGCGTTCACTCAGTATTCCGACACCCCAGTCGAACTGAAAACCAGCGGCACGATCGAATTTGGAATCCACCCGGCACTGGGCATTGGCAACGATTTTGTGGCGACGATTGCAACCACCTCCGGCCGAAACCAATGGAAAAATGTTTCCGGCGAACTGGCTCCGAACGGCCCGACGACCGCCGCTCAACGACCGCCCACCATACGCGAACAGGTTGGCGCCGATGCTCAAGGCAAGGTGCTCGCCCTGGCGAATCCAAAGTTTGACAGCGGCTCCAGTGCGTTTGCCACACTGACTGTCGACTTCGAACTTCAGCAACAGATTGACCTCGCTGGCTACTACCTGCTGGTCGCGGAAACGCCCGATGGAAAGCGGCAATTCGAATTTGATGTGAAATTCACTTTGCAGCGACTTCAGCCTGGCACCGAGTCGCAGTTAAGCACACGCCTTGTCGGGCCAGCCGGTCAACTCAAGCCCCCGTTCACTCTGCATGTCGAAAAACGAACGACGCCGTTCAGCAACCCCATTCGTCCCGAGACCCCCGAAGTTGTCTCCAACAGAATCAACGTTGCCAGTTGAGAATGACTGACATCTTCACATCGATTCGTGGACGAATCGTTTTCCTGAGCTAATCAGCTTCCGACTTCATGGCATTTCCGCCGCGAAGAGTATGGCGCGAGCCAATCCCGCTGCCGCTTACCGGCAAAAAGCTCTGCAACCATCGGACCAGGCCACGCGTACGACGGTTGCTCGAATGCCGGCAGGAGCTGATGCACTCTTACAAACTTCTGACAAACTTCTGACGGTGCCCTGACCACTCAACTGTCGACATCAGGTTAAATACTCGCCGAGTCACGTCAGCCGAACAGTCTTCTGACGTTGCTTGAGTTTCTGCTGACCACGTATGGTCGGCGAGTTGTTCCTGAGCCCCTGGAGGTGTGTCATGAGTCGAACCGGTCGAATTCTCGCAGCAACTGTCGCGTTGAGTGTCTCTTTGTCGGCAATCACTCATGCCAGTCAGGTGTCACTCAGCGTGGCCATGTCGAACCCTGTTCTAAAGTCCGACCAGAAGCAAACGGCCTTTCTTAAAGTTGGTCTTGAAGGTTTCAGGATGCCGGTGACGACAGAACGCGTCGCCGTGAACGTCGCTCTGGTGCTCGACAAATCCGGCTCCATGAACGGACGAAAGATTGAAGAAGCCAAACAGGCTGCGATTCAGGCTGTCCGGCGGCTCAATGCCAACGACATTGTTTCGGTCGTCGTCTACGACTCGACGGTCGAAGTGCTTGTCCCGGCTACAAAACTGACAGACAAGGATGCCGTTTGTAAAAAGATTGCGCAGGTGCAGCCTGGCGGGCGAACAGCTCTTTTTGCAGGAGTCAGCAAAGCTGCGGCTGAACTGAGAAAGTTCATTGACCGAGAACGCGTCAACCGAATCATCCTGCTTTCAGACGGCCTGGCGAATATTGGACCGAGCGCCCCGAGCGAACTTGGTTCAATGGGAGCGTCGCTCAAAAAAGAGAACATCTCGGTCACGGCGATGGGCCTGGGACTTGACTATAACGAAGATTTGATGGTCGACCTCGCCAGCAGCAGCGGCGGCAACCATGTCTTCATCGAGGACGCAACTCAGATCGCCGGATTCTTCGCCAAGGAATTCAACACGGTCCTGTCGGTCGTTGCTCAGGAAGTCGCCGTTACGATCGACGTGGCAGCAGGCGTCCGTCCCGTTCGAGTCTTCGGCAACCAGGCAGAAATCGCCGGACAGAAAGTCCTGGCAACGCTGACACAACTTTACAGCGGGCAGGAAAAGTTTCTCGTTCTTGAAGTCGAAGTTCCCGCGTCTCCGGAAGGCAAGGCACGCGACATCGCGAAAGTGAGCGTGGCCTATGACAACATGCTGACACGCAGCACTGACCAGCTGGCCGGAAAAGCAAGCGTCAACTTCAGCAGCTCGGATGAAATTGTTGCCTCAAGCGTCAATACCGAGGTCCTTGAAGCTGGCGTGCTGCTGTTCGCGAATGAGCGGAACAAAGCGGCAACGATCCTGCGTGACAAGGGCGATATCAATGCAGCTCGGCAGTTGCTCATTCAGAATGCGGACTACCTGAAAAAGTACGCTGCAGATCTGGGATCGGTGCAGCTTGATGCGGCATGTAACCTGAACACGCTCCAGTCAAAGAATCTGGACGACGTGCAATGGACGCGTTCCCGCAAGGCAATGCGTCTCGAACAGTACGTGATTGAAACGCAGCAAAGTTATGGAGCCTTGCCAGAGTCGACTCCGTCACAGACTCAAGCATCTCAGACACCGCAGAAGCAACCTGCAGCTCCTCAACCCCGTCGATAAACTGGCGCCAGTGAAACGCCATCACAGAAGTAGAAGGGCTTTGCAGTTAGCTCGACGAGCGGCAGCGCGAGTGACTCGGCTCGCGCTGCCGTTTACGCTTTGGATGGCTGCTGCTGCCAGACTCTGACCTGTTGTTTGCGTTATGGAATTTTCGTGCGAAATAAACCGCTCATTCTGCTGATGCTGATTGTTGGTCTGCCGCTCGGCGGGCTGACCTGGCTCGGTGTGCGAGTGGCCCGAGACGATGAAGCGGCATTGAAGCAACGGTTTGAAGAAGTTTTCGCGACACAGCTTTACGACATCGACGGAGCGGTCAGTCGACACTTTGAGTCGAACTCGATTGAACTGCGAGACACAGCTCGCCAGGTCAAGTCGGCCCCTGACAGTATCAGAGCGCTGATTCGCAGAACCCCCCAACTCCGGCAAGTACTTGTTCTGGACAACGTCGGCTCCGTACTTCATCCGGATTCAAACTCAGATTTGAATCTGGCCGAGCGGGAATTTCTGCATGAAGCTCAAGAACTGATCCGCGATCGCGATCTGATTCACGTTTCGACCGGTCAGTCAGATTCTGTGCAGAAGAAGCAACAGGCCGAGGCGGCGTTGCCGACTCGTGGTGAAGAATCAGAGTCGTTATCTGCCGCGTCAGGTAGCTCCGACGAAGGCTGGCATGTGTGGTACTGGGGCCGCGGAGTTCATCTGATTTTCTGGCAGCGCCGCGATGATGGAAAAGTTGTGGGGCTGTTCATCGAGCGCGGTCGCTGGATGGCTGACCTGATCGCTGCGTTGCCGGAAACGGTGAATCGGCAACACGACGGAGTCTCCGTTGCGACAACTGCCCGGTTTCGATTAGTCGACTCGATGGGCCAGTCCGTGTACGAGTGGGGCGAGTACGAGCCTCCCGAAGAAAGTACACCTCTTACAGAAACTGCTGTTTCGACACCGTTGACTTCGTGGCGACTTCAGGCATTTGTGCCGGACTCGTTGCTGGCAGGAGCCAGTAGCGGCACGGCGTTTCAGCTGGCTTCAGGGATTGGTGCCGTGGCCTGCGCTCTGATCGTGCTGGTCACCGTTTTCTGGCGAGAGTATTCGCGTGAAGTCAGACAGGCGTCGCAGCGAGTCAGCTTCGTCAATCAGGTTTCCCATGAATTAAAAACACCGCTCACCAACATTCGCATGTATGCCGATCTGCTGGCCGTGGACCTGGAGAATCTGGAGGAATCTACCGGTGGAAAATTCGCAGATCGATTGCGAGTCATCGTTTCCGAAAGCCAGCGACTCAGCCGTCTGATCAGTAACGTTCTGACTTTCGGTCGGCAGCAGCGAGACGCTCTCATTCTGAATCCTCGTCCGGCATCGGCTGACGAGCTTGTACGACGAGTGATCGAGCAGTTCGCGCCGACGTTGTCGCGACTCGGCTTTCAGACTGAACTGAAACTTGATGCCGGACAGCCGGTCATGCTCGACCAGGACGCCGTCGAGCAGATTCTTGTCAACCTGATCAGCAACGTTGAGAAGTACGCCGCCGATGGCAAACTACTGAAAATTGAAACCTGCCGCGACAACTCAAAGTTACGCATCATCGTGACCGATGCCGGACCAGGAATTCCTGCCGCCATGCAGCGAGCAGTGTTCGAACCGTTTGTGCGAGTGTCGAGTCGCCTCGAAGACGCAGCGGGCACCGGCATCGGATTGAGCATCGCTCGCGAACTCGCACGGTTTCACGGCGGCGACTTAACGATGATGGACTGCGCATCCGGCGCCAGTTTCTGTGTCGAATTGCCCGCCCTGGAAGAGGTGCGTGACGCATGAAAGTTTTACTCGCAGAAGACGACGAACTCACTCGGCAGGGACTGGCAGAAGTGCTGGCTTCCGAAGGTTTTCAGGTTGTCCAAGCAGCCAACGGCGCAGCCGCGATCGAGCAGTTTGCGGCCAGTATTCCGGATTTCGTCTGCCTGGACATCATGATGCCGGGACGCAGCGGCTACGACGTCTGCCGGTCCATCCGAGCCACTCATCCCGACATTCCAATTATCTTTATCAGTGCCAAGTCAGAAGAGATCGACAAGATCGTTGGCTTTGAACTCGGAGCCGACGACTTCATCGTCAAGCCGTTCGGCGTCCGCGAAGTTGTCGCGCGAATTCGCGCGGTCACGCGCCGCTGCCACGTCACTCGTGGCGCGGATCCGACGGCGTCGTTCACGATGGACGATCTGCAAGTATTCCCGGCCGAGCTTCGAGCGATCCGAAACGGTCAGGCCATTGAGTTAAGTCTGCGTGACGTGCAGATTCTCGAACTGCTGCATCGCAACGCCGGACGCGTTCTGGATCGAAACGTGATTTTCAATCACGCGTGGGGCGAGGACTACTTCCCGAACAGTCGGACGCTCGACCAGCATATTTCGCAACTGCGAAAACGCATCGAGGCCGATCCAAAGTCGCCGCAAATTATTCGAACGGTCCACGGTGCCGGGTATCGCTACGAAGCCGAGTAGTACGAAATTTCGCTCGCCAGAACCTGCACTGCTTGATTCACAATGAACCGGGGCCGGTGGGAGCCACCGACGAATCCAGGAATGTCTGCTGCCAGAGTTCCAGGATGAGCAGGTTCCACAAGCGGTAGCTGTGGTCCCACTTCGCGGTGACGTGCTCGTCGACAAGTTGCCGCACGGCTTCGGGGCGGAACCACCCTCGGTCCAGCGACTTCCGGTCAAGCAGCACGTCAAAAAGCAGCGGCCTGAGTTCGTTGCGGAACCAACTGTCGAGAGGAACTCCGAAGCCCATCTTCGGTCGGTTCTGGATTGACGCTGGCAGCAGATCCCCGAATGTGTCGAGCAGAATCTGCTTTCCCTGTTTGCCTTTTCGTTTGAATTTGAGAGGCATCCTTGCCGCCAGTTCCGCGACGTGGTGATCGAGAAACGGGCTGCGGCATTCCAGTCCGTAGGCCATGCTGGCAATGTCAACTTTGGCCAGGATGTCGCATGGTAAATAGGTCAGCACGTCAGCGCAGGTTGTCTGAGTCACAAAGTCCCGACTCGGACATTCGGTGTAAGCATTTTCCAGGAATGACGCCGCGTCGGCATCGCCGAGCTGTTTGAGCATGCTGTCAGAATAAACTTCCCGTCGACGAGCCTGATCGAAAATGTTGATCCAGTTGAGGTACCGCCGCTGAGGACTTTCGCCGAGTGCGTCGAGGAAACGCTTCAGGCGACGGCGGAAAGACTTCTGTTCGACGGAAGCCGGAATGCGTTGCCAGAGTCGAGACGCAAATAATGACCGAACAGGCCGGGGCAGGTAATCGAACACCGCAGCCAGTTGAACGGCTCGGTAACGATCGTAACCGGCAAACAGTTCGTCGGCTCCGTCACCGGATAACGCGACGGTGACGAATTCGCGAGTCATCTCCGAAAGGTACATCATCGGAATAGCCGAGCTGTCAGACAGCGGCTCGTCGTAGTGCCAGATGAGCTTCGGCAGAATGCTGAGTGCCGAGGGCTCGACGACTTTTTCGTGATGAATCGTGCCGAGGTGCTCTGCGGCCTGGCGGGCGAATGTTCGTTCATCAAACTTCGCAACCGGGAAGCCAATCGAGAATGAATGCACCGACTGGTCAGACTGTTCCTGCATCAGCCCGGTGATAATTGTCGAATCGATGCCGCCCGAGAGAAACGCGCCCAGCGGCACGTCGCTCCGCATTCGCAACCGCACGGCTTCGGTGAGTGTTTCGCGAAGTGCTCGGCGAACCGACTCTTTCGAGGACGTAACTTTTGCTGCGTGCTTCTGGCCGTCGTTCAGTTCGTAGGGCGGTTGCCAATAGCGGCGAGTTGTGAACTTTCCGTTTTCGAACGTAGCCAGGTGTGCCGGCGGCAGCTTCGAGTAGCCTCGCAGGATCGAGCTGGTGTGCGGCACGTATTGATAAGTGAGGTACTGATCGATGGCGACCGGATTGACCTCACGCGGCGAATCGTGGAGCTGCAACAAACCTTTCAGCTCGCTGGCAAAATCGACTCGCCCACCGTGGTGCCGGTAAATCAGCGGCTTCTGCCCGAGCCGGTCTCGCACGAGCAGCAAACGTGTTTGCCGTTTGTCCCAGATTGCAAAGGCAAACATCCCGCGCAGGTGGAGCACGCAATCGTCGCCGTACTCTTCGTAAAGATGGACGATGACTTCGGTGTCACTTTCCGTCGCGAACTGGTGCCCGCGAGACTGCAAGTCGGACCGCAACTCGCGGTAGTTGTAGATTTCTCCATTAAGCACGATCCAGACGGAGCCATCCTCATTCGAAATTGGCTGTCGACCGCCAGAGAGGTCGATAATCGAAAGCCGACGATGCCCCAGGATCGCTCCACGCTCAGAACCGTTCGTGCCGGTCGCGTTTGAGCGGCGAAGCTGGTAGTCATCGAGAAGTCCGAGTTCGGAGTGGTAAAGCCCGGAGTCGTCCGGGCCGCGATGAGCCAGCACGTCGACCATGCGGTGAACTTCGGCAATGCCGGGAAGCCGTTCAGGATGATGCCAGCTTAGACCTGCAATTCCGCACATGAATCTGCTCGGTCATTCGTTGGCTGGTGAAAACAGGGGTCGCTTCCGGACGAAAAAGTAAGCGACCGATGTTAGTAGGGAGCGTCTCGCTGCACCACGCCCCTGCCGAAGCATGTCGCTCAACAATCACTTTCGAAATGCCTCAGCGAGTTGCGTCTTGAGGTCGTTGATTGTGAGGCCGTTTGAAATCACTCGGCCATCTTTTCCGACAAGGAAGATCGTTGGTACCGACACCAGACCGTACTGTTGAGCGAGTGGCGCATCGAGTCCGCCTGGCTGGAAGATGTTTGGCCAGGCGATGCGATTCTGTTTCGTGAAATTTGTCACATCGGCTGGCTGCTGGTCGAGATTGACGCCGACGATTTCGAATCCTCGGTCGCCGTACTGTTCATACAAGGCTCGAAGCACCGGCACGTCCGAAACGAACTGCGTTGACCACGAGGCCCAGAATACGACTGCCACGACTCGGCCTTTCAGATTCGCCACGTCGATCTGCCGACCGTTCGGATCTGGGCCGCCGAGAATCATCGGATTGCCTTTCAGATCCATGCGGCGAAGTGCTCCGGCTGCTCGCAGCCCCTGCGGCGACTGACTGTGCTTGCTGACAAGCTGCCCGTACCACTGTCGAGCTTCCGTGGAGTTTGCTGCAAACTCAGCATTGAGCGCGAGCTGCAAAATCGCATCTGGAGCGTCATCGGCTGCTGGGTGCTCTGTCACGAATTGTTTGAGATCGCTCAGCCACGTTGCCTGAATTTTCTGCTGCAGCTCTGTGTTGGCAGCCTTCCCGATGTCAGCGCTGTAATTTGCGAAAAGCTGACGATACTCGGCGTACGCCACGAGGCTCGACTTCGGTGACTTCTGCTTCAGGCCGCTGAGTAATTGATTCAGCCGAGCGCCCGACTGCTTGTCTCCTGCCTGGAGAGCCGACGTCAGACTGTTGATCAACTGTTTTGTCCACGTCTCGGATTCCTGACCGGATCGAGCCGCAGCGACGATCCGTTCGATAATTGCCGTCCTTCGCTGAAGGTATTCCACCAACTGAGCGGGTGGGGCGTTCTGTGCTGGAGCCTTCTCGTCAACAGTCTGCAATTGCGAAATCAGCGTCTGCATTTCCGGTGTCAGTTCCTGGCCGACCGCTGAGCCAACCGGACTCGCCGGCTGCATGAGAATTCCGCCGATCTGGATCTGAATCGAATCGCCTTCCGCGGGCCGAGGAATCTGAGTCAGCTTCCAGACATTGCCAATCAGCATCATCTCGCCGAGCTGCACAAATCCGTGCTGCCCGCCCGTTTCGACGATCGCCATTGCCCCTTCGTAGACGATCAGGTCTTCTGCTGCTTTTCCGTCATCTTTGGGAACAACTCCCGGCATTGCTCCGTCGAATCGGTTCCATTTTGACTTGCCGGTGAGTGTTTTCGATTTAGCCAGCACCGTTCGCATGGCTGCTTCGGGCTCCTGCACCTGGCGAAGAATCTGGCTGGAAAGCTCGTTGATCAATCCAAGGCTTTGCAGATCTTCGGGTGTCACCAGGACCGAAGAAAGCAGCGCGGCATCACCGTCAATCATGGCTGAGATCGCGACCCGTGACGCCTCTTCCGCAGACAGAAATCGCCACTTTTCGATATGGCCATCTTCATCTTTGTCGATGCCCCATCTGGAACCGTGAGTGTTCAGCCAACGCGACTGATCGGCCTTGTGATTGAAGTCTGTGTCGAGGTCCCGGTAGACCTCGATGCCGTTTCGGTAGTAACGCCACTGGTCGATATACCGATCCTTGTTCGTATCGACGTAGCGACGCAGGATCAGCCCGTTCGGATCGAAAACCGCAAAGCCGGATGTGGTTTCGTTCCGCTCCAGCTCGACTTTGCACCTGGCGACGTCAGCCTTGGCCGGGCTGTCGTACTCGACGTCTTTCTGGGCCGGACGGTACTGCAGTGCGAACTCGGGAGTCGGCGTCTGGGCAACGAGTGTACCACAGGGAACCAGCAGACTGATGGCGAAAATGGCAAACGTACGACGCGTCAGCATCGGGAAACTCCGTTTTCCGAATAAAACTCCAAAGGCAAAGACCAGCATCCGACCACTTGTTCTGAGGGGTGAACAATCGAGAAACAAGGTCGACTGGCAACAGGATGATGTCCTGAAATCAAGGTGCAAAGTCGCGCGAGGCTTGCGGTTAAGCCAGGAAACTGTTTCATCGACAAGGATGCTGTTTCAGCATCATTCCTGCGAAAAATCCTAGCGCCGTGAAGTCCTGTCGCCAGTCTCCGCGTCCCGGTCCCACAACACGACCGTCGCGGAGTGTATGCCACCTGTTTCGGCGAAGTCACGATCAGTTCTCGAAGCTTGAATCGTTACTTCGGGCGCGATCACTTGTTGAATCGCGACACTTAATTGCGTTGAGAATTCTGTCTGGCCACCGACCCGGTCGCCATTTTTTTCAGATTGACGCTCGAAAACCGAGGAATCGACGAATGACAAACTCCCTGGTCCTCTTGTTGCTGATTTCCGATTCGCCGGCAACCGACATCGAATGCGAGCAATTCTCACCAGACCAATCAGAAGCGGTGAAAGTCACGGCAATTCATGAACCTCAGCCCGCAATCCGCAAAATGACCACCCGCGAACGAATCCTCAGACGGCGAGCGGCCCTGAGAGGCGACCAACAGCAGGCAATGGATGGGCTGATTTCACTGATTCAGTCAAAGGTGGCGCCAGACTGCTGGGAGTCTGGTGGGGCCAGCTTTTCCGGCGGAACCGGGCAAGGCAGCGGTCGACAGAATGCGGAAAACCTTGCCGAGCTGATGCAGGAAACGATTCAGCCATTGTCCTGGGAGATCAACGGCGGCAACGGTTCGATCCAGATTTTTCCGTGATACTGGCCATTCTGAATCAGAATTCCGAACTGTCTTGAATGAGGTCTGGGAATGTCATGAAAACATCCCCAAAGTTGCCTGGACTGAAAACCCGAGTGTCCGCTAGGATTCCGCCTCGCCACACTGCCCGGTGGTGTAATCGGTAACACTGCAGGTTTTGATCCTGCCATTCCAGGTTCAAGTCCTGGCCGGGTAACTTCAGAAGGTTCGTTGGCGACATCGCTTGCGAGCCTTTTTTCGTCGGGTTTTCGGCAGTTTCGGCCTCCGCCGGGCCGCGAACTTTTTGGCGAAAAATGGAATCAGTGACAAATCATTGACACCCGTTGAAACGACGGGGCATTGACGTTGGAACTGGATGACCGCTCGTGGGATTCGGGCTGCTCGCCGGCGTAAACACATGAACACAGCGACTTCTAAGTCAGTCGTACCTTGTCTTCCCAGACGCAAGGAGACTCAGAAGTGGCTTCGATTCATCGCGATCCGAGCGGCAACTTTCATCTTCACTTTCGCTTTGGCGGGCAGCGCTTCAAGCGGTCGCTGCACACGAAGCACGAACGCAAAGCACTCGCTGTTGCCAGCCATGTCGAAGAGAACATCCGGCTGGTCAATGAAGGGCGGCTTGAGCTTCCGGACGACGCCGATGTTCCGACGTTCCTGCTGTCGGACGGCAAGCTTGTCGAGAGCCAGAAAGTTGCGAAGAACATCAAGCTTGGTTCGCTCTTCGATCGCTTCCGTGAACTGACTCCGGATGGAGCGTTTGAGGCGACCAACCTGCGGACCTTCCGGGGCCACATGAAGCACTTCACCCAGAGCCTTGGCGAGCGGACGCTGTTGCGTTCGATTCGTACGACGGACCTGCAGCGGTATGTGAAGACGCGATCCGGTGAGCAAGGCCGTCGCGGGAAGGTCAGTCCGGTGACCATCCGGAAGGAACTGGCGACATTCGGCTCACTGTGAAACCGGGCTCGAACGCAGGAGCTGGTTGAAGGGGACCTCCCGCGTAGCGGTGTCGTGTTCGGCAAGCATGACGACAAGACCGCCTTCCAGACTTGGGCGCAGATTGAACGACAGATCGCTCGCGATGGTCTGAATGAATACGAAGCCGAGCCGCTCTGGCAGACGTTGTACCTCGATGCTTCAGAGATCAAGAAGCTGCTGAAGTACATTCGCGAGAAGGCAACATACGGCTTCCTGCATCCGATGTGCGTGCTGGCAGGTCATACGGGAGCCCGCCGCAGCGAACTCTGTCGGGCACGAGTTGCTGACGTGGATCTTGAAGACTCGACCATCGCGATCCGAGAACGAAAGCGGGCGCAGCACCAACGCACGACGCGGGTTGTGCCGCTCACATTGTTTGCCCGTGGGGTGCTTGCCGACTGGCTCGATGAGAAAGAGGCCAGTCCGTTTCTGTTTCCCGAGCCGTACCGCGTCGATCGTGAGCGAGGCGAGAAAGCAGAACCGGGCGCAGTCAGTCCGAAAGAGGCTTCAGAGCATTTGAATTGGACTCTCGCAACGAGTCGCTGGGATGTGATCCCGGGCTGGCACGTCCTCCGGCACTCTTTCATCAGCAATTGCGCATGCCGTGTCGTTGATCAGCGATTCATCGACGCTTGGGTCGGACACCAGACCGACGAGCAGCGAATGCGTCGCCAACACTTGTTTCCCGACAGCCAGCAACAGGCGATCGACTCGGTCTTTGTCTGATCCCCGTCGTTCCTCATTCCGTCATTCCGCAGCCGGGGAGCACACCGAATCCATCTACGAAGATGATCAAGGCCCCGCAGTCATGAAGGCCGCGGGCGAAAATCGGAGGAATGACAAAAACAACGAAGCAAGCCCCACCACGTGGGGCCGCAGTGGCTGACCTTTCGGGAATTGAGCAACGACTGGAACGGATTGAAGTCGTTCTGGCGTCGCTCAAACTACTCAGGGCGGAGAAATATTTCTACTCGACGGGCGAGGTCGCCAAGCGGCTGGGCCTTTCGAAGTGGTAGGTCCGGCGGCTTTGTTCGCTCGGGCAAATCAAGGCCGAGAAGCATCCAGAAAGCGGGCGGCTTCTGATATCGGCCACGGAACTGGAACGCATTGAGACCCGACTGGATCCGCTCAAACGGTAGCAGTGCGTTATTTCAAGGATGAAGGAAAGGATTGAACGACAATACAAGACCCGTTTCTGAGCGGAAGCTGCGACAGATTCGCGTTTCCGTTTTCAAGAACGAAGGAAAAGACGGGAGTCCGTCTTCAACACACCGTTGGTGCGGCGTTATCAGAGCGGCGAGAACGAATGGAGCAATTCGAGCCACTTCACGGGCAAGGCAAATCTGATTCTTGCCCGGCAACTCATTGACGAGGTGTTGAACTTCATCAGCTCAGAAGAGGCCGGGGACGGTGCAGCATGACGGCACATCTTCCTGCCGGTGTTGACTATGACACTGTTCCGTTGGCCTACTCGATTTCGTTCGTGATGACCCTTGCTTTTGTGAGAGCTTCACGAGTCGGCGCGGCGCGGACATTGGTGAATCCGGCGGAATCGTCGGCGTCACTGTGCAGAACGACTCGGGACAGATTGGCATCGCTGCTCCCTTTCATGTTGGACAACGTCCAGTTTTCCGGTTCGGTGGTGATCATGCCTTTTGATCCGAGTTCCACAAACAACTCGTCCGGTTTCTCGCGGTGGCTGTGAAGCCGGACCAGAACGGAATGCCGACTGCCGGGCTGCAGTGTCGGGCCGGTCACCGTCTCCTTGTAGAGTCGCGCGGTCAGACGACATTGCTCGTCGATTCCAATCACAACTCGCTGCTCACCGCTCGCCGTGGCCAGTGAAAAAGTGGCCCGTTGGCCGAGTTCAGGAACAACCAAATCCGCGGCGGCGTAAAGCGTCTTGCCTTCCTCCCCGAGATCGATCCAGTCCGTCTGTCGCGGCGGTTGCTGGGGAGTCTTCTTGACTGGCGGAAGGTGTGGGTCGAGTTCAACCGACTCGGACATTGCCAGACGCTCCAGTTCGTCCAGCGACACCTGCATAACCTCCATCGTCTGCTTCGCTCCGGAGAAGGCGATCAGCAGATGTCCGTCGTGTTCGATGATGTGGGGATAGTCGACGTGACGTCCTCCAATCAGCCAGAAAAGTTTCGTGTAAACGAGACCATCCCGGCTGATGGCCAACGTGAGCGGATCGCGCCGGCGAGGATTCGAGTTGGACACCATCACGTAATAGCCGCGGCTGGTGCGATGCACGAAGAACTTGCTGGTAGCGTCCGGGAAGTTCGTGCGGTGAATCCTGCTCCAGGTCTGGCCGTTGTCATGTGAGAAGGTGCGAAGCAGGAACTTCGAGCCGCCATTGTCACGAATCAGGCCGACAATCGTTTTCTCATCGGGGAGGATGTACCAGTAAGGCTCCTCGGGGCGGCCGTTCCCGTCGTACGCGGCGAGCGGATTGATGCGCCAGTCATCAAAAGCCTTCGTTCCGCCGATCATGACGGACACCTGTCGCTGATGATCGCGACGCGTCATCATCCACTCCCCCGACGG
>JADHNX010000025.1 GCA_016779365.1 Planctomycetaceae bacterium | reverse complement strand
TAATTCTGAATTGCCAGTCCTGAACTGAGCTTGCCAAAGTCGTCAGTCGAAATCGTCTTAGCGATCAGAAGCAGACTTAACATGGAGCCAGCTTGTCCGATCACAAAGGTGAGAGCCACGCTACCGCCGTTGAACAAACTCAAAAATCGGACTGAGCTGCTGTCTTCATCAGGTTTTCGGTTTGAACGCTTTGCCACTTAAGCCTCGGTTCCAGACTGACTCTGTCGTGGGATCTAGCGAGTTTTTTACAGAAACGGGCAGCGGGAAAGAACTCAGTAAGACGTCCTCAAGCTTCCTGATTCTCACCGTGCAAACTTTCAGAATGGGTAAATATCAAGATTCCGCTAAGGCTGCCTGATATTACTTGCAATCAACATGCAGGTAGATAATGATCGAATCTCCCTCGGTGCAGTAGTCGTATGACGATATCAGTTTGCGGATTTCGACCGGACAAGAGGCTCTGAAAGAGATTTGCCGCGATGGCCCTCGAAACCAATCACAACACGCCTGTTGAGGATCGAGAAGGCACGCCTGGTCTCGTCTCAGGCCAGGATACGCTTCCTCGCAAGCCAGGCAGCGCGGCAGTGAATTTCAGCGTAGAAGACTCTGGCCGAAACAACGACTTACCTGACTTCACGCCTGAGCGTTCCTTCTGGTTGCTGCGCGCGGTTATGGCGGTGCTTAATTATGACTTCTGCCCGTGGGCGAATCGGTTTGTTTACTGGATGCGGGAGCCGATTGGGTTTCTGGCGATTGCTGGTGTGCTGGCACTGTGTTGTGCGATGTTTCTGAATGAGTTTGCCTGGATGGCTGTGGCGGGCGTCGCGGTCGTGCTGGTGCTGGGAACGGTCTGGCCGTGGGTTGCTTTGCGTGGGATTGAGGCCAGGCTGATGTGGGAGTCGCCGAGGGCTCGTGAAGGTGAACCGGCGCGAGTACGACTGACAGTTCGAAACCGATGTCCGTGGCCTGTTTGGGGGATCACCATTAGAGGTGGTTTTCGAGAAGACGGCGCGTCGACTGCGTTGGCTCGTGTTGGCGGACTGTCGGATGTCTCTTTTACGTGGGAGTTCACTCCGGTTGAGCGCGGCGTCTATCCGACGGAGCCGCCGGTCATGGTGACCGGTTTTCCGTTCGGGCTTTGGTCGGCTCGCCAGCCAGTCGTCGTTGAGCAGGAACTGCTGGTCTGGCCGCGCATTGTGAAGCTGGACGGGCTGCCGGATCTGACAGAAAGCCAGCCTTCGGAAGAGCACTTAACAGATCGACGCGCCGGGGATCTTGGTGACCTGCTGGGAACCCGATTGTTTCGGCAAGGTGACTCACTTCGACGCATCCACTGGTCTCAGTCGGCAAGGCATCAACGACTGATCGTGACCGAACGCCAGGCCGGGGTTGAAGCCCGCGTCCGGCTTCGCATCGACGCGACGGCGGAACATCACGTTGGATCTGGACCGGACTCGAGTTTGAACTGGACATTGAGAATTGCGGCCAGCATCTGCGAAATCCTGAACAGCGAACACGCTCACGTCGACTGCGTGATCGGCGGCGAGGTGATCTGTCTGAGCCATTCGGGAGGTTTCCGTCGACTGATGGACCGAATGGCCTGCGTGCCTGTATCCGGGTATGCGGAACAGGCGACAACTCCCACTCTTCGCGCCGAAGCCGGTTGCGAGATTCACTGCACCACGGATCGTGCACAGGCCTGCCATCACCGTCACGCTTCGACGCCGCGCGGGCATCGTGACGTTGTGATCGGGACTCGCTCATTTACGGACGTTTCGTCATCGGGCGATTTGTCATCGAACACAGCGGAAGTCGTCTCGGAGAATTTGCGACGGCGACCGTGGTTGCTCATTGAATCCGAGGAAGGTGCCGAAGGCATCGCCGGGATTTTTCAGCGGCAGTGGCGACATGCCTGCAGGGTGGCCTGAATTATGAGTCGCATGAGCAAGTCCGCTGGACGGACAAGACTTTCAGCCGCAGCGTCACGAGCGAATTCATCTTCCGATGTCTCGTCGACAGAAACTGAGGCAACGACGGGGCTCGCCGTTCAGTGGTTGACCTGTGGACTGGGGTTGCTGTCAGCACTCCTGCTGGAAGTGGCGGCCGGCAACGGACTGAGCGACATTCCGAACATCGCCGGTAGCCTGGTCGTACAGTCTGTGCTTGTGCTGGCCGCATTTCTGTTCTTTCGAAGGCGAGCTGGTCGTGGCTTGCCTGCTCCGCTGTCGCTGGTACCGATTCTTTGTGGAGTAGCCGCGCTACCGTTTGTTGCTGAGCTGGTTGCCCGTCATTTCTTTCAGCGTGGCTGGACGCTCGAACTGACATTGCTGGCGTTCCTGAGAAACCTTGTTCTGGGCTGCTGTGCGGCATCAGTCTGGCCGAAGTTTCAGCGGCTGGGGGCATCATTGAGCGTGCTGCTGGCGATGTTTGCCGCGTCTTTTGGTGACGACCGCGCACTCGTAGCATTGCTCGGCGTTTACGTGGTTGCCGGCGTCTGGTGGCTGATCGGCAGCTATTGGGACAACGTCAGAGGTCACATTGCGGCTGAGTCAGAACAGTCACTGCCCCGCCGCTGGTTCTTCATACTGCCGGGCGGCGTGGCCCTGCTGGCCATGCTGATGTTTGGAGTCGGTCGCGGTTCGGCAACGACGGCACTGCGAGGCTTCATGCCCACGTCTGGGGGGACGCAGTGGGAAGATGAATTCGCTTCTGGTGGCGTGAACGATGGTCAGGCACTTGTTGCCGGCCAGAATGAAGCATCGAGTTTCGGTCCGGTCGAGACTGATCTTTTTATGGATTCCAAACAGTCGAGTCTTTACGACGCATTCGACGATCAATACGACGAACCGGTTCGCAAGTCGGAAACTCAGCGTGCGGTCGCGTTGCCGCCGGGACTTCTGAAAGATACGCATCAGCAGATGGCTCAGGCGAAGAAGGCTCATCGTGAGTTCTCAACCGTTCGGCAGGAGATTCATCAGCACCGCCGGCAGGAAGACGTCGACACCGACGCGCTGTTCTTCGTGTCGGGTCGGACGCCGCTGCATTTGCGGCTCGAAGAATACGACCTCTTCGACGGTCGTGACTGGTACCCGGCTAATGAGCCTCGCTGGAAAACAGAACCCTCGTTCCGCAAACGCGATGGCCAGTCGTGGCTGCAACTCGACACAAACTCGACCAACGACGAACTGTATGCGGGAACCGAGTCACACGCGCTGAAGACCGTCGCCCTGGAGGGTAATCATCTCCCATTGCCGTTACATGCGACGGAACTGCTGATCGATCGGGTCGATCGCCCCGACCTGTTTGCATGGGCACGGGACTCGATCCTGCGATTACAGCGGAAAACGATTCCCGCACAGTTGGTAGTTCACACCCGCAGTCGAGTTGTCGACCCTGAAGTGATTGCCACCTGGGAGTCGCAGTCGTTTGTGAAGACTTCAGGTAACCAATCCCAGATGATCAATCCGACTGACTTTTCCACCCTTCAAGTCGAGAAGCTCGCGGCAAAATGGACCAAGGGTCTGGCACGTGGCTGGCCGCAGATAAACAGTATCATTTCAAAACTGAAATCCGAGTATGCCCATGACCGCGATCATCGAATCAGCTCAGACTCGGTTAATCCAACGGCTCAATTTGTGCTGAGCGACCGAAGAGGACCAGACTTTCTGTTCGCGTCAACGGCTGCGGTCATGCTGCGTTCTCTCGACTACCCGACGCGACTGGTCAGCGGCTTTTATGCCTCTCCTGAAAACTACGATCGCACGACCGGGCATACAGCCGTTTATTCGGAAGACGTTCATTTCTGGTGCGAGGTCTACGTTGGCGCGGACACGTGGCTGCCGCTTGAACCCACCCCTGGCTACGAGATTCTCGCGCCCCGTCTGAGTTTCATGCAGTGGCTCGGTTTGCAACTGCAGAACATTGTCGAGTGGACCAGGCAACGGTGGCCGACGGTGACAGCAGCCGTCTTGCTATTGCTGGTTGGCTGGAAGATCGGAGTGTGGCGAACTCTGCGTGATCGCCTGATTGACTCAGCGTGGGGCTTGCGGTGGCGATTGTCGATGCGCAGAAACAGCGATCCTAGACGACAACTTCAAGTGACGCGACGACTGGTGTTGCTACGTTGCCGCTTGACTCGCTGGTCCAGATTGTCGGGTGAATCCGACCATCGATTTCTGCGACGGGTTTTCGAATCAGCCAATGCATCACTGGTCGACTCAGAAACGGTCAATGAGTGCCTGCGGCTGCTGGATTGGGATCGATTCTCACCGCCCGACATGGCACTGTCGGCCGCAGGTCCAGGGTTTAGCCGGTCGCTGTCTCGACGGGTTTTCGACTCTACCGATGAGACTGGTTCTGGAGAGGTTCGTTCTGGCGCCACTGCATCGGGTCTTCTCGTCGAAAACTGTTGCCGCTACCTCGCCGACTCTTTGACAGTCAGTGTTCTTCGAGCGGCAGAAAATGTCGACTCAGCTTCTCTGCAGGTTTCCAGACAGCAGCCATCATCTTCGCATTCAGCGGTCATGCGAGAGCGGTCAATCAGCCACTCGATCAATGATTCACGTTCCACCGTAGGCAGTGCATTGTCTGCTGGCTGAGACCAGTGGCAGATCAGACAGAGTTTTCCGCAGGAGTATTTTTATCGTGACCGTCAATATTGAAGACGCCCCCTTGCAGTCGGCAACACACGAAGTCGCGTCCAGCGACGCGATGTTTGAGGCCGACCTGGAACAAATTCAGCAGCTCCGCGAGCGGCTGAACCAGGTACTCAAAGGAAAGCCCGACGTTGTCGAACTGGTGCTTGTTTGTTTGCTGGCTCGCGGCCACATTCTAATTGAGGATCGACCGGGACTTGGTAAGACGACACTCGCTCGGGCACTGGCCGATGCAGTTGGCGGTCAGTTTTCGCGAGTTCAATGCACGCCGGATCTGCTGCCGGGCGATGTCACCGGCTTCAACATGTTCAACCAGAAAACTCAGGAGTTCGACTTTCGGTCCGGTCCGGTCTTCGCGGACGTGTTACTGGCCGACGAAATCAATCGAGCCACTCCACGAACTCAGAGTGCTCTTCTGGAGGCGATGGCCGAGCGGCAGGTGACCGTTGACGGCGAACGTTTCAAACTCTCATCGAGCTTCTTTGTCATCGCTACGCAAAACCCACATGATCAGCACGGCACGTATCCGCTGCCCGAAGCGCAACTCGATCGCTTTGCGATGAAGCTGACCATCGGTTACCCCGGCCACAATGACGAGATGATGCTGCTCGCGTCGGCTGTCGGGAAACCAGCGAACGCCACCGACGACTCGTCACCTCTGTTCGAACCTGGTCAGGCAGAGCGAATTCAGGATGACGTGGCCTCGGTCGCCGTCGTCAGCAGTCTGCATGACTACCTGGTTCGTCTGGCTGCCGCAACGCGCTCTCACAAAGCGATTGAACTCGGTCTGTCGCCTCGCGGCCTGTTGATGCTGCAGCGCTGTGCGCAGGCTCACGCCTGGCTGGACGGACGCCGCTTCGCCACTCCCGATGATGTGCAGGCCACCGCTCCGCAAGTTCTGACTGTCCGCCTCGTCATTGACGCGGAAGACCCAGCGCCGGTTCTTCGAGAAGTCATTGCCTCCGTACCCGTGCCGGAAGAGTGAGCAGGAATGAGCCAATTGCGCAAACTGGGCGCGGCCGCCGAAGGTAACCTGCCAACACGCCTACCGACAACACAACCCTCAATCCAGTTAGCTGGGAGAGTACGACATCACTCTCACAGTAGAAGTCAACGGTCACAGTGAGTGTGGCCAATTCAAGTTCTCTGCGTCAAACCAGGCTGCAAATGGATTCTCATTCGATAAACATCACCAACTTACGCAATACCATGCCGCGTTCTAAGCGAAAGGTTCGTCACACTCTTTCTGCAACGCCGGACCCTGCGACAGCAGCGATGGTCGTCGGATTGGGAGTGACCAATTCCCTGCTGCTACCGGTTCTCGGTCTGACCTTTCCCTCATTTGGAGACTTCCTGTTCCGGTCGGTCGGCCTACATTGGTGCCTTGTATTGTTCGCGGGCACGCTGACTCTGATGACGATCCTGATCGGAGTCTCCGTGCATGGTGTCCGGAAGCCTTTAATGATCGGTCTGATCGGAACTATAGCGACGATCGTTCCCGTTTTGCCGTGGTTCGATGGGTGCTGTGCGATCTATCAGGCCGCGTCAGCAGACAGTGGACAGGTTTTTCGGACAGGCACGTTCGTGTTTCCGCTGCTCACACTCGCAGGCCACACGGCTACGTCGATTGCTGTCGAGTCAAACCGCCGGCTGCTGATGCGGATACAGCGCAGGGGCGCCAGTCGGAGGAAGTCGGTATGACGTTTCTCTTTACACTCGCTGTCCGTGCTTTGCAGGCGACTCTGGATGCCGCACCGACACTGCTGGTAGGCCTGATGATCGCGGCCTGGCTGCGGGTTGTCGTCGGTCCGGAAAAACTGCGCCATATCTTCTCGGGCGAGGGGACCACAGGGCTGTGGCGGGCGTCGCTGCTGGCCATGTTGGCACCGGTATGCTCGCTGGGCGTTCTGCCGGTTTCACGCGAGCTGCATCGTGCTGGAGTTTCAACCGCGAAAGTGATGTCGTTCACTCTGGCGGCGCCGCTCCTGAATCCGATCACGCTGTGCTACGGGATCACCACCTTTGATCTCCCGGTGTTTCTGCTTGTCGTTGCAGTGTCGCTGGTCTTCTCTTTCGGTGTGGGAGCGATAACTGCACGTTGGCTTGATGACGAAGACGAGGGTGCGCGGCCGGAGGCTGAGTTGACTGTCTATCGATCCGTCGGATTGCGACGCATGGCAAATCTGGCCATCACGGCAGCACGGTTGTGTGCTGGAGTAGTTGCCATTGATCTGGTTATCTGTGTGCTGGTTTCGGCACTTGCTGCCTACTTTGTTCCGGCCGACTGGCTTGTCTCGCGGATGAAGTACACCATCTCGTCGGCACCGCTGACGATGACTGCAGTTGCCTGGCCAGCATATGTGTCTCCGACAACTGGCGTGATGCAGGTCGCAGCCATGTCAAAGATCCAGCTTTCGCTGGGGGCGGCCATCGCTCTGCATCTGCTTGGGGTGGGGCTGAACGCTTCCGGGGTCAGGTGGATTCTGGCACTACACGGAATGAGACGGCTGATTTCTCTGGGGCTGGTCATCCTCGCCATGACATGGACTATGGGGTACTCGGCAGACGCATTACTGGAACATCCTCCAGGAGCCGAAGAGGACACTCACGGACTGGATTCACTTGCTCAGACACGGCTGGGGGCTGACGGTTTAATCACGACGCGTGCAATAATGCACAACCTGGCTCTGTTCGGGACGTCGCCAGCGAACTGGTTTGCTGTCCTTCTCTTAATTGTTGGAATCGTTGCTGGTCTCGCACTGCGAGTGGCCAGAATGGACGGCTTGCCTGATCCCGCTTCTGATGAATCCTCGAAAGAAGAACTGCTGGTCGCCGGCCGGGACATTGTGCTCCCTCGATCTGCCGTGATGTCCTGTAGTTTCTGCGGGCTTCTGGCCGCTGGAGTCATTGTACTCCTGGTTTACTACCCGCCTGTTTACGAGTTGCTTGACGAGATGTCCTCTCGAAAAGCTGACGCAATAGTGTCTATGAGAACGGACGAGTCAGCCGTGGCAATAAGGTCAATCGACGCGTTGCAGGATGCCGTACGGAAACTGCCAGTCTCGGCAGCTCTTCGGATGGAACCGGTCTCTGATGAGGCGGCACCAGCGGTGAGGCAGCTTTGCGATCAGCTGATTGCTGCGCGGGACGCGATCGCTGCCAATCAGTTGCCTGATGTCGAGGGTACTGTCAAAAAAATCGAAGAGACCTATGCACAAGTCCGTGGTTTTTATCAACCAATAGTGGAAGTCTCCTCAAAACCATGACGCTTGGTCCTGAATTTGGCCCTGGTCGGAAACAACTTCATGTCTGATGTCCGGTCTTCTCATCGCCTGCTGCTGGTTGTGGCTCTGGCTGCTGCCGCTGCCGGTGCGCTGACTACCGGTTATGCCGGTCTGCGCTTCGGCGAGCTGCTGCTGCTTGGCCACGCGCTGCAGCTGGCGCTGGCCGGAGTCACCTGCTGGGCCGCACTTGATGCCACATCAATCCGACACAAGCTGGCCGACGCATTCGCCGCCCTGACCGGAGAACCTGACGAGCAGCAGCGGAAGGCTGCCGGCAAGCTGCGTCGTCAGGGCGCCGAAGCTCGCAGTATGCACCCGGTTTTTCTCGCCGTCCCGGCAGGCTGCATCGCGGGCTTCATGGCTTTTCAATTGTGGAATGTCTCTCTCACTCCGTCGGCAGGGCTTTCTGCGGGAACCGCTCCGACGGTCGGGCTGATCATGGTCGCGGTGTCAGTGGTCTGGCTGATTCTGGCCAAGACGTTTGCGGCAACCGATGCCGACGTGCGTGAAGCGACGGCTTTGTCGCTGGCATTCCGCGAGGCTCAATACTCCGCCTGTCTCGTGGCCGCGTCGCTGCTCGGGGCATCAGTGATTCCGGCTCTCGGCTTCTGGGGAGGGCGGCTGCTGTCCGTCTGGGTGATCGCCGTCTGCATCGAACAGGTGGCGCGAGCGGCGGCACTCTGGTTTCTGACCGGTCCCGGTGAACCAGCGGCAGAAGTGCCGAACGACGATACGAGGAGTGATTCAGCCGGCCACGCTGCAAATCTCGACAGCCAGCAACCGAATGAGTTTGTGTCGCCGGTCAGGCTACTGTTGCGCGATGCGTTTCTGGTCAGCCGCAATCCACTGGCCAGCGTCTTTGACACAATTGAAGCCCGCTTCGGATTGAGTTTCCGCTCAAGCTGGGCGATTCAGTTTGTGCGGACCGCGACCGTGCCGATGTTTCTGTTCGTGATCTGGGCCGCGTGGCTGTCGACCGGTCTGAACGTCGTCGATCTGCACCAGCTCGGCATTGAGGAACGCCTGGGCCGGCCCGTCACCGAACCGCTCAAACCCGGACTGCACGTCACGCTGCCCTGGCCATTCGGCTCAGTACAGCGTTTTCCGGTTCAGACCGTGCAGGTGATGCAGATTGGCTTCCGCGAAAACGACGGAGCAAAGGCTGCGTCAGACCGACCGGACAGCGAGACCGCAACAGCGACCGGAAGTCAGCCAGCTTCGAATGCGATCCCGGATGCTCCCCGTGCTCTCCTGTGGACGAAGTCACACGAAGAAGAGTTCGGCCTTGTGCTTGGAAACGGGACGGACATCGTGGCGGTCAACGCGCTGATCTATTACCAAATCAGCGGCACGCCCGAAGGGCTGTTCGACTTTGCCTACCGCGCTCAGGCACCGGCAGATGCGCTGGAAGTCTTCGCTTACCGGTCGCTGCTGGAACTCACCCAGTCGGCGAGGCTGACCGATATCCTGACAGACGATCGCAACGGCTTCGCCGAACAGTTCGAGGCACGGCTGCGTGAATTCGTCGCCGAGCAGCGGCTGGGACTCGAAGTCGTCGACGTCGCCCTGATCAATATGCATCCGCCCGTCGAAGTGGCCTCAGATTATCTGGATGTCATCAGCGCACGTCTGGATGCCACTCGCGTCGTTGTGGAGGCGGAGGGGCAGCGGACCGTCGCACAACTCGGTGCTGAGGCTGAGTCATCGGGCATGGTTGCCTCGTCCCGGATCGCGGCCGCACGCCGAGTGGCCACGGCGGCTCAGGAAACCGCAGAGTTCGTTGCGGCGGAGTTGGCCGGTCGGACCGAGCCGCTCACATGGAAGTACCGCGTCTGGACGGAAACGCTGGAATCAATTCTCGCCGACAGACCGTTCCATCTGATCGATCAAAGCCTGTTCGATCAGTCTGGCGAAGTGCTGCTGGATCTGCGTGGTTCCACTTTACGAGGCTCTGACGGGCCGCAGAAGCTGCCCGCTGTCGAAGGCACCTTCAGGTCGAACAGAGCGGCGACACCGCAGATTCAGGGCTCAAATTCATCAGCCAGAGAATAACCAACGTGTCTGAACCAGCTCCCCGGTCGGCACGATGAAACCAACTCAGCACTGAGAAATTTACGAAACAACGCGTTCACGAAAACAGCTTCATGACTGATACCAACAAATCACCATCGCACCGCAGAATCAGACTGGCATCGCGGCTGGGGATCGCCATCACCGTGGTCGGCCTGCTGCTGGTGCGCGGCTTCTACTTTCAGGTCCGCGAGGGCTCGTCAGCCGTCGTGACTCGTTTCGGACAGCCGATTCGGGAAGTGAATGAAGCGGGGCCGCACTTCAAATGGCCGTGGCCGATCGAGCAGGCTCGGTCGATCGATACGCGGACCCGAATGTTCAACACGCCGTACACAGCCACGCTGACGCGCGACCGCAAGAACATCATTCTGCTGACCTACGTTGCCTGGCGGGTTGAAAAGCCGCTGCTGTTCCTGCAGTCGGTTGGTGATGCCGCAGCGGCGGAACGCAAGCTCGACGGCATGGTCACTGCGGCGAAAAACATTCGCGTGGGTAACCACGAACTGACCGCGCTGCTGTCACTGGAAGAAGATCAACTGCGGACATCCGAGATCGAAGCTGAAATCCTGCGTGAGGTCAGTGGTCCGGCGCGCGAGACATTTGGAGTGGCCGTCGAACAGATTGGCATCAAGCGGATTGCCTACCCCGAAGATAACGTGCAGGCGGTTCTGGCTCAGATGCGTGCCGAGCGGAAAGCCGAAGCAGACAAGCTCCGAGCGGAAGGTGAGAAGGCCGCGCGACAGATTCGTGACGATGCTCAGGTGAAGGCCGAAGAACTCCTGCGAACCGGCCGTGAGGAATCCGGCCGCATTCGGGGCGAAGCCGAGAAGCAGGCAGCCGGCATTTACGCTCGCGTCAATCAGGCTGACCCGGAGTTCTACCGCTTCTGGCGATCGCTGCAGGCACTGAAGAAGACTCTGGGTTCGCAGTCCACCGTGATTCTGCGAACTGATCAGGGCTTCTTCGACGCACTCAGCAATCCACCGGACAGTGCAGGCGTCACTCCGCCAGCTCTACCGTCGCCCGCCCCGGCAACAGCCCCTCGCCCGTCGGCTCCGGTTTCCGTCCCCAACCCATCGACGAGGCGAACAGGGCCATGACGGAAAACAATGCCAACACACCAACGCCACGCCTGAAGCCGGCACCGCGACGCCAGCCCACGGCGCTGGCCAGTGGGTTCGCTGCTGCCGCCTCAACCATCCGCTGGCTGACGCTGCTGCTTGTGGCGCTGTTCGCAGCTTCCGGGATCACGTTCGTGGAACCGGGAGAAGTGGCTCTCGTGCTGCGACTGGGGCGGCTGACTGGAGTGACTCCCGCTGAGCGCGTGCATCAGCCCGGACTGCTTCTCGCTTTGCCATACCCGATTGATGAGGTCATTCGCGTTCCGGTCAAACGCGAAGGCGAACTGATTATTGAGGATCTCTGGAAGGCACTGTCAGAGCCGTCCGGCACCGACTCGATCAACCCGCTGAAGGAAGGATACCTGTTGACCGGTGACCAGAATCTGATTCAAACTCGCCTGACCGTGAAGTACCGCATCGAAGATCCCGTCGCCTTTCACTTTGCCAGTTTCGAACCGGAGCGGGTTCTGCGGGACGTCGTCACGAGTTCGCTCAGCCGAGTGGCCTCATCATGGAACGTCGACGAAGTTCTCCGCCAGCAGCGATCGATCGACGACGCAGCAGACGACGGAGGCGTCTTAGCGAGCAGTTCGCTCTCACAGGCCGCCATGCGGATCGCTCAGCAGAATCTGGAAGCGCTCAGGACCGGCCTGAAAATCTCCGCTCTGGAATTCACCGAGATGCATCCGCCGCGACATGTCGTGGCGGAGTTCCAGCGGGTGCAGAGCGAGAAGATCGCCATCGAAACTCTGAAACGCGAAGCCGAGGGCTTTGCCGCTCGTGAAATCCCACAGGCTCAAGCCGAACGCACACGCCTCATCTCGCAGGCTCTCGCGTTCACCAACGCCCTGACTGCGAATGCTCAGTCCGAAGCCAGTGTGTTCGAGCAGCTCGTGGGCCAGCATCGAATCAACCCACGACTCGTCGAACAGCGGCTCTACCAGGAAACGCTGGAGGAAGTGTTCCCCGGCATCGGCCGGATTCAGTACGTGCCGCCGGACACCCGGCTGATTCTCCCGGACACGCGATAGACCCATTTCCAGACAGGTTGCTTCACGTCTCGCAGCCCACGTTCCACCTGACAACCGTCAGAGATCCCACGCATGTCCACAGTACTCTCAACCTCCGACAGCCTGCAGCGTTCGCTGTCCGCAACGCTCACCCTGCCCGAGCGCGTGCGACTGGGGTTGCAGCTCGGATCGGCCATGTGCTCCGGTGGCCTGCTGACACTCGGACTGCTGATCCGAGCGTGGGCACCGCCCGAGCAGGCTGTCATCGCGGAATTGATCCTCGCGGCGGCTGCCGTGATCGTCTTCATTCCCGGAGCGGTCATCGCTGTCCGGGGACTGATCGCGATTGATGCAGAATCTCAGAGTGCGCAGCTCGTCTCGCTGGCCTGTCTCGCTGCAATGGCGACAGAACAGTTCGTCCTGGCCGCTCTGATTCCCATGGTGCTGACGCTGGGACATTTTCTGGAAGAGCGGAGTGTGATGGGAGCACGCGCCGCGATCGACGGCCTCCGCGCCCTGCAGACTGGAACGGCCCGGCTTGTCCGAAATGGTTCCGAGCAGTCGGTCCCGGTTGAGCAACTGCGGCCCGGAGACATTGTGGCTTGCCGCCCTGGAGACACGATTCCGATTGATGGTGAGGTTACGTCAGGCAGTTCGACCGTGAATCAGGCATCAATCACCGGAGAATCCACACCGGCAGAAGTGAGTCCCGACAGTACCGTGTTTTCCGGGTCGATCAATCTCACCGGAGCGATTCAGATCAGGGTCTCCACAGTCGGCGGGGATACGGCGCTGGGCAAGGTGCTGGGGCTGCTCCAGGATGCAGAACGCTCGAAGACTCAGGTTCAGAAACTGATCGAGCAATACGCAGCGTATTTCGTTCCTGCCGTCCTGTTGATCGCCGCAGTCACGCTGTTCGTCACTCGCGACCTGTCCCGTGCGATCACGGTTCTGGTTGTGGGCTGCCCGATGCCGCTGGTGATTGCCGGTCCGTCCGCCATGGTGGCCGCGCTGGCAACTGCAGCCCGACTTGGCATCCTGATCAAGAACGCTCGCTTTCTGGAAGCTCTGGCCGACGTCGACACGGTCATCTTCGACAAGACCGGCACCGTCACGACTGGCCGGCTCGAAGTTGTTGGAACGTGGGCGGAGAGTGGAGTCCATGAAGCGACGGTGCTGCGGGTGGCTTCAACGTGCGCCGTGCAGTCGTCACATCCCGTCAGCCAGGCCATCGTGCGTGCCACAAGCGAGGCACCGCCTGGCGAACGTGCCGAGAGAACTGTCGACATCACCGAGTCTGCCGGCTTGGGCATCCGGGCCAGAACAACCACGGAAACAATTCTGGTCGGACGCCGGACGTGGCTGGAGTCCGCAGGCATGACTGTCCCTCCCGACCCGGATCATGCAGGGCCACTGGTCTGGGTTGCGTGCGGGACGGCGACTGACTCAGCAGACACGACGACTGCAGACCAGGCTTCCGAGAAAGTGCTGGGCTGCATCCTGCTCTCCGACCAGCCTCGCGCCGAAGCGGCATCAGTCCTGGCTTCACTCAAGGGACTCGGAATCTCGCGCAGTGTGCTGCTGACCGGCGACCGGAGAAGCGTCGCGCAGAGCATTTCTGAATCAGTCGGGCTTGATGAGGTCGTCGCTGAAGTCCTGCCGGATCAGAAGCTGGTGACCGTTGAAGCGGAAAAGGCGGGGGGACGCCGACCGCTGATGGTGGGTGACGGGATCAACGACGCCCTGGCACTGGCGTCAGCCGACGTGGGAATCGCCATGGGAACAAGCGGAGCGGATGTCGCGATGCGAAGCGCAGATCTCGTCCTGATGAACGACAGCCTGCACCGTATTCCGGATGCAATTCGTCTGGCCCGGGCGACGCGCCGCACGATTCACCTGAGCGTGCTGGTGGGAAGCTGCATCTCTATCGTCATGCTGGCACTCGCCACCAGCGGCAGCATCAGCCCCGTCGCCGGCGCAGTCCTGCACAACGTGGGTGAAGTGTACGTCCTTCTGAACAGCGCCCGTCTGCTGCGATTCTCCTGACGGCAAGCTTTTGATCCCCGGAGCACTGGCTCAACTCAACAGATCGCAGTAGGAAGTTGACTTAGCAAGTGCTGTCCGTCGCCGTCCGCCAGTCACTGGTAATGTGCTTGTCGGACTCGTTCTCGGACGATAACCAGATCCGTTGTCATCAAGTTGTCGCTGCTCAAATGCGATGCACCGTGGTCACCGATTCAGGACGGTTCTGCTTCCGGTTCACGCTCAACGACGATTCGACAGTCATTCTTTGCGTTGGCCTGAACATGAATCTCAAGCCCCGACGTATCATAACTTGCATGTTTACGGGCAACTGCCGAGTTGGAGTGGGCGTGATGCCTGTGCTGCTGGCTGTATTCCTCAACGATGTTGAATTGGATGATCACAACCTTATGCCTGCCAGCGACCGCGCCGTCGTTCTTAGCGAAAGTGGTTACTTGAAACTTCCCCTGTGAATCTATCTGACCAACGGCGTTGATTCTGTGGTCGACAGATTGCAGCTCTATCGTTCCACCTCGCACTGGTGTTGCGTCCGAAAAGATTACCATTCCTTCAACGGGGTAAGTCGGCAGATTTTCGTCTCCGCAGCCAATCGTAATTGTGCTGACGATGGCAAGCAGGCACGGATAGCGGCTTAACTCGGCGAACAATTTCATAAGTGTGGTGGGCTCGTAGCCTGTTGGAATGTCGGCGAGAATAATCGTCCAGATCGCAGTGGACAGCGCTACATCGAGACTTTCAGGAATTAGAATGCACTGACTGGGTGATCGTCAGCTCGGTTGCAAAGACGCCCCAACGTGGTCGTATCGATCCCGTTGGAAACCGTTCGCACACTGCCGTCAGACATTACAAAATTGCAACCACCGTGATGCCAACTGCCAAAGGAATAAAGTCGCGAGTCCTGATAGTTTGAGCTCGGAGCGATAGGAACTCCCGGACCACCAATTCGCATACTTGCTGAAAGATGCCAGCCGTTGTAACCAGATGTGTTCTCCGGGACCGCATTCAATTTTCCGTGAGGGATGTGCAGTTCTCCAGCCAGAATTGTGTTGCTCACTCCATCAGTGACGTCACGGACTGAGATCTTGTCGATCCAGTCGACAGGGTCGGTCTCGTTACACTTCGCCCGGCTGGAAATGATGACGCCATTTCCGTTGCCGCCAAAATAAAAATCGGATGTGAATCCCATGGCACCCGGTGTGAGATCACCATGATTTCCGGCATAGTCAACAGTGGCTCCTCCAGGAAAAGTGACCGTCCCTGAACATCCACATGAAGCCGACATCGTCACAGTGTTGGTCGACGAAAACGCATTCTCTGTACCGCGACGTGTTGGACAGAGGAAGACATTCAACGGTCGGCGGCGAACATCAATCGACTGGTTGCTTACTGATTCGCTAATGTCCCACTGGCCGAAAAATAGTTCCTCATCCAGAAATGGCAGGATTCTTACAAACCACGTTGGCGTGCCGCGTCCGCACAGATTCGTTGCTCCCGGACGATACATCAAACGACCGGGCGGCAATGCGTTCCACGTATCGTGAAAATTCAGGGTCGCCGTACCAATCTGTTTGAGATGGTTTCTGCACTGAGTGACTCGTGCAGCTTCACGAGCCTGTTGAACAGCGGGAAGAAGCAACGCCGTCAGTATCCCGACAACTGCAATCACGACGAGCAGTTCTATTATCGTGAAGCCTGATCGTGTCCTGGGGGGTTGAAGTGGTTTGCCCGAGTTCATTGATCGTCTCTGATTGGCTATGTCGCGTTTCCCTAAAGATGTTCGTACCACTCACCAGACTCTACCTCAGATCGTCTCAAGAACGTGCCGGGCGGTGAAGTCTGGCGGCACGACATGATTCAACTGCATCGATTCTGTCGAACGAAACCGTTCAAGCTGGCGCATCCGATTCTGTCGATTTGAAAGGTGAGAGTAATTCTCGCAACGAAGAAATTTCCAGCCCCGTGAAGACACACGCATCCTGTCATCAGATGGTGAATTCACTTCAGAAGTACTCATTGCTCTCGGTGGGATCGCGACCGAGGCAGATTCAGAGCCCAAATCCTGCACCAGAATAGCCTCAGCTGTTTGGTTCGAAGCACACCCATTCGATTTCCTGTTTGACTGCTTCGCGGAGTGCTGGCCAGATATGAACGACCTTCCGAAGGTGACAGTCAATTCCTGCGTGAATTTACATCTGAAGTGCAAAGCCGGCTTTGGTGAGAGTTTCGAGTGGGGTGAGATAGTTGAGTCTCTTACGCGGACGATTGTTGAGTTGGTCGGTCACATGTGCAAGGGCGTGGTGTGAGATGTCTCGGAA
>JADHNX010000024.1 GCA_016779365.1 Planctomycetaceae bacterium | reverse complement strand
GTGAAGATGAATTTCGACGTCGCCAAAGCCGGCTTCGCAAAGGTCTTTCAACTGGTCGAGGTATTCCGGGACGAAGTATTCATCCTGCGGGTAGAAGAACGAGTGCTGCGGTGGTCGACCGTTGCTGTCTTCGTAATGGCCAAAGAGTTTGGGATAATCGACGCACCAGCGGTTCATTCTTGCGTCGGCGACATGGCGCGCTGGCCGGGCGTTGTCCGGCTCGAAGTGGTCACACACGGCGATGAAAACGTCGAGCGGTTCCTCGTTGACGTATCGTTCCCACGGAGTCCGGTGTCCCGAAACCTGCGTGACGGCTTCTGCATTTTCGGGCGACGACACAAGCGATTCGGTGCGAACGTCCGGCTGGTTCAGACGCGGACAGTTCGCCATTCCAAAGAGGTAGCTGGGCAGCCAGCGATCGAGGTGTTTTTTCCGAACGACGTACGCGACGAGGGCGGTTTCAATGGCCAGTACCGCGACGGTCAGGCCGACAATAATCCAGAACATCATGACTGACCTCCGCTGACTTTCGTTGAGTTCGTGAAGTGTCGGCGAGAATTCCGCAGCCAGTCGGAAACGTGGCAGAATTTGACGTCGGTCATGTTTGGCAACGTCCCGGCTAAAGCGGCGGCTGTCGCGGCGAACGAATGATTGTCATGCATCAATACGATGTCGCCGTGCTCTGGCGTGAAATTTCGGCACCAGGATTCCATGTCCAACCAGGATTCCATGCGATAGTCCTTCGTGTCGCGGTTCCACAGAACGATGGTCTGACGCAGCTTGAGCAAAGCTAGAATCCTGCCCGGTGACAGTTCACCTTTGGGCGGTCGAGTCAGTCGGCATGTCTGGCCGGTCAGGTCGAAGATCAGATCGCTGGTTCTGGCGACTTCGTCGCGAAACATCTTTGTTGACGTTGCACGCGGCTCGCTGTGAGTCCATGTGTGATTGCCGATTTCGTGACCTTCGTCGGCGATGCGTTTCACGATGTCGGGGTGCTGTTCCGCCTTTTCGCCGACAATGAAGAACGTTCCTTTGATGTCGGCTGTTGCCAGGTTGTCGAGTAGCCGGGGTGTGAACTCGGGATGCGGACCATCGTCAAACGTCAGGCTGATGGCGCGCTGTGCTGGCCGTTCTGCTCCGTGGTTGGATGTCAGTCGACGACCGCGCGAGAGCATTGCCTGTTCGGGCAACGCTGCTTCGAGCGATTTTTTGACGAGTTGTCGAAGTTGTCCCATGAGAAAGATGTCCTATCTCAAACCTCGGCGAGTGAACTTCCGGAGTCGGTCGAGCAGGCCGAATCTGTCGAGAGTTCGTCTGATGGACTGAGTCATCGCTTGTCGGCCATTGAAGTAGCTCATGATCATTTTTGAACGCAGGCCAGGACGCAGCAGCCACACGTTGCCGCTTTCGGAAACGCGAGTTCCGAACATGCGCTTGTAGTCTGCGTGGCCGCCGCCGAAGTCAAATACGTCGGGTCGCTCGTGCTCGTACATGTCCGCCAGCATGCTGACGACCAGGTACTGTCCCGGTGATTTTTGAGCGTATTCGCGGTTATAGCCGACCTCTTCGTAGTGGAAGACGCCGTTGAACTGGTATCCAATGACGAAGCTGACGGGCGTGTCGCCATCCCAGAGGAGGTAGGCTCGCAGGGCATCTTGAGTCGCGAGGAACGTAAAGAGCTGCAGCTCGAACTCGTCATTCTGAATGCGCAGGCCGAGCAGATCGTTCTGCCAGGTCTGCCGTGATATCTGCTGGGCGGCGATCAGAAAGTCTGGAATCTGAAACGGTTTGCTGATTCGTTCGACGCGGCAGTCGCTGAGTTGTTTAGCTTTTCGCCTGATCGTGCCGCGAGTTTTCGAATTGAACTTCGCCCAGTATTCGTCGTGAGTTTCCGGCAGTTCGATCATGTGCCGCGCCTGAACCGGCACCGGATGAAAGGGCAGCAGGTCGTGTGAGTTGTTGCTCACCTGTTCGAACAGTGGGTCGGTGGTCTCCAGATCTTCAACGAGGAGGAAGTCGGCTTTCGTCGTGGCGAGATGGTTGCTGATTTCTTTGAGCAGACTGCTCTGCACTCGCGGGTCGGAACTTCCAATCAGGCGGTTTCCTGCGAGGCGATAGCCCTTCAGATTCCACGCCGGGCCGAACTTCTTTTCTCCGCCGATCGACTTGGGAACCAGAACCGCAGCGCCGATGGTTTTGTTTTTGTCCAGACAGCTGATCAATGTGGGGCGGTGGTGTAGAGCTTCACGCGAGAATCCCAGTTCGGTCAGCACGAAGTCGGGGTGCTGGTGGATTCTTGCGTGCTGATCGTTCTCGAAGACTGCTCGCCATGCCCAGTAGTCAGCGGCAACGTGCTGATGGAACGCCTCGTCGATCGAGAGAGTTCTTGTGTGGAGGTCCGTTGGCTGTGTGTTGACCGTTGGCTGTGCGGCAACGGGTCGAGCGAGCTGGATGTCGGTCATTTCGGTCTTCCGTTGGTAGCGTGAAAAGTTGGTTGTGTCCGGGGCATTGTGGGTGGCACAGGTTGCCTGCAATCTGTTCGGCGAAGCCGCAAGAGGTAAGTGCCATCGAGTTATGGTTCCTTCCGTCGCGGCGAGACACGGGTTGCAGGCAAACCGTGCCTCCCCTGGATCAGTAGACGACTGAAATTACTCGTCCGGTTTTAACTTCCTTTCTCGAAGCCAGTTTCTGATTCGTCGAGCCTGATCGACGACGACAAATTTCAGTCGAGGGTGCTGCTTCTTTGCCCACACGATGTCCGTGCTCATGTTGGCAAGGTGCCGTTTGTGTTGAGTCGCGAAGGCCAGAAAGTCGTACGCGTCCAGTCCTTGTTTCAGGCATTCTTCCATCGCCAGGTAATCGACCACGACGCCCGGACTGCGCGTTTTGTCGACAATGCTCCAGCCGCACTGGTAGAGCAGGGCACGGCGATGTTCGATGAACAGTTGCACGATGCCGATGGTGTCTTCGCCAGATCGAACCCGGACAAAAGCCATGCGGCCCTGGGGGACGAGCTTGCTCAATAATTCTTCATGGAACGCGGTGAACCGCCGACTGCCGTACGAGCCGGGTTTGCCGACAGAATTCCAGCGAGCCTGGTGAAGTTCGACCATCTCGTTGAAGGCGTCGACGGCTTCATTCAACGTGCCTGCCCACTCGACGGACAGATCGCTCCACGCTTCCAGGCTGCGTTTCACTTTTCGTCGCGTTGCACTTTTGAACTGCGTCAGGACGTTGGTCTTGTCGGCTTTGGCCTTGGCGAAATTGAATCCGTAAGCAGGCTCGATGCGAAGCTTGAGGTCTGATTCGTGCTGATGGAAAGCGGCCAGTTTTGACGTCGCGATGCCGTCGATATTCCACTGATCGATGCCGGATCGACTTTCCAGATGCTCGACGATCAGGCCAGCAAAGGCGGCTTCAAATTCGGGGGCAACGAGGAGCCGGTTGTACTCGACACAAACTGAATCGGCTTCCGGTTCTCCCGCCGGTCCGACGTGCAGTGTTCTGATGCGGATCGGTCCGTCCTTCTGTTCGACGCCTTCGCAGATCAGGCAGATGCCCTGCAGCGTGCACGTTTCCGTATCGCGTGCCAGCAGAAAACTGTGCGGAACAAGATCGCCGTACGCGTTCAGCCAGGCTTCGGTCCAGTCGACCGAGCAGGGCAGTCCGAGGTGTCCGATTCGTTGTTCCAGCTTGGCCCAGAGTTGAAGGGTTTCAGCACGGTCAGACGACGGACGCATCCCGAGCGACAGGTTCCGGGCTGATGATGCCGCGGTGCGAGTTTCAATGAGGGGCGGAGTCGTGACAGTCATGAATGTTCCGCGTCGGTTCGAGTTGGGATTTGAGTCTGCGTGTATTTCGTAAAGCTGTGTCGATTTTTCAGACGGCCTGCGCGGGCAGCCACTTCTTTGTTGCGAAGTGACTTGCCAGCCAGGACGCTCCGAGAACGACTCCGCCGCCGGCAGCGACCAGCAGAACGGGAACCCAGGACGGCGAGATGGCAAAGGTCAGCGCGACGGCGAATGAGTATCCCCACAACGCGGCCAGAGGCAGCACCTGCGGGATGACGACTCCCTGGAAGAAGTGAGCCTTGCGGAAATGCAGCAGTGACAGGGCGTAGGGCAGCATGACGCACAACTCGACCAGGATGATTGGGATGGCCGTTCCCAGAGCCACGCCAACGATGCCGAATGGCTTGATCAGAATCAGAGTCAGCACGAGATTCAGGATGGCTTCGACGAAGTAGAACAACGCCGGAACTTTGACATGCCCCATACCGAACAAAACGCCCCGCAGGACGTGGATCGGTGTGGCGACGACCTGTGCTCCCAGCAGGATTAACAGAATGAGGTGGCTTTGCTCGTACGAACGGTTGAGCCATGTTTCGAGCACGACGCCGCCGAAGTACCACGCTCCGATGAAGAATCCAGCTGTCAGCAGAAACGAAATTCCGAGACCTTTCTGAACGAGGACTCGCAGGTTTTCGTGGTTTTTGTTGGCTCCGAGTTCGGCGCCGCGTGGCATGAAAACTCCGCCGATCAGGTGCAGCGGTTGCACGATGACCGTCATCAGTCGATGAGCGACGAAGTAAGGAATGATGTACCGCGTGCCCAGCATGACGCCGATAACGATCGAGTCGGTGGCGTCGATCAGTCGGCTGGCAAGGTTCTCCAGCAGCGCGTAAATGCTGAAGCCAAAGCATTCTTTGAAGGTTTCGCGGTTGAGATACTGCCGACCGAATCGCAGGCCGGGTAGCTGTCGAAACACGACGGTCAAGTAACAGGCATTCTCGACGATCGTGGTCAGCAGGAAGATCGTGGCAAGGGTGAGTAAGGCGTACTCGCGATGCAGCAGAAAGACGGTCAGTCCCAGGCGTGCGAGGCTGGCGATAGTTCGAAAACCTCGTTCCAGATCGATTCTTTGCAGGCCGATAATCACTCCACCAAAGACGCTGCCCAGCATGCCGACCGCAACGTTGGCTCCCAGCAGAACGATGACCCAGCGGACTTCGGTGATGGAAGTTGTGCCCCAGTCGTAAAGCCAGGGCGCCAGCCAGGCGAGTACGGCCGCCAGGGAAAGAAGCACCACGCTCATGCCGAGATAAACCGCACCGATGACCGACACGACCTGATTGATTCTTGTGGTTTCATCTCTGGCATGATGATGAGCGACGAATCGCGTGACGGTTTCTCCAAAGCCGAGGTTCAGTAATCCGGAATAGCCGGCGAACGAGCAGATGAATAACCACAATCCGTACTGCTCGTCGCCGACCGTGTTCAGCACGTACGGCATCAGGAACAGCCCGATGAGGATGCCGACCACGTGGTCGCCCCAGCAGGCAAGCAGATTGATTTTCAGTTTGTATTTCATGAGTCGGTCAGACTGGCTGAGACCACATTCGTATGTGAGTTACGTGACGATCCGCACGAAAACGTTGCAGGCAATGAACATGCACGCGCTGGCGGCGAGCAGCTTTGTGATGTGAGGCTTGTCCCACACAAGAACCGGTCGACGCGGGTGCAGATTCCAGCCGGCGAGGTTCAGGAAGGCTGTTCCGAGCGCGAGGATCAACAGTGTTGACACGGTGTAGCATCGGGAAAGCGACAGAAGTCCGACGGCGTAACCGGCTCCAATTGCTGCCATGTAAGGCAGAAATCGAGCCTGCTTCGGATTCAGAATCTGCCAGTCGGGAGTGTTCAGTCGGAACAGGGCCAGAGCACTGAAGAAGAACATCCCGAAGAAAAACGTTCCGCCGAACAGGCCAAGCTCGACGAAGGCGTGGATGTATGAGTTGTGAGCGACCAGCCCGGCGATGTCTTCGTAACTGCCGTGTCCGGTTCCAAAGAACAGATCTTTCGAGCGAAGTGCGGCCAGGCCGTCTCGCCACAGAAGCAGGCGGTCGTGGCCGGTTCCTTCGGAGAGGTCGATGTTTGCCTGTCGGCCCGCCACGATCGGCAGCGCAAGAAGTCCCAGGCAGCCAATTCCGATGGCGACTTTTTTGCCGTAGCGGAACATCAGCATTATGCCGAAGGCAGCGCAGGCGGCCAGCATTCCTCCGCGGGAACGCGTGCAGGCCAGACCGGTAACAAGGACCACGATCGGAATGGCCCATGCGAAGCGAGCGGCTGATCGCGTCCTGTCTGTCAGAAACGAGAAGCAGATCACCGCCGTCGCAACGATGAGCAGCGAGATGTCGTTCGGGTCGGAGAAGATTCCGGTTCCGTTCATACGAGCGATGCGGATGTTGTGTCCGTCGGCTCGTTGACCGTAGTTTTCTTCAGCGTGCTTGATAAACGGAAAGTCGACGACGCCCAGATAATCGATCACGCAAAGGAAAACGACAAAGCTCGCACACGCGGCGACGACCTGAGCGAGTTTTTCGAAACGGCTCCATCGATCGACGACGACCACGAGGAGGACAAAGAGCATCGCCCCTTTGGTGAATTCGATCGTGCTGTGCAGCGTGCCGCCGAGGTAAGCGTGCGTCAGTTGTGAAAGGGGAATTGCAATGAAGACTCCAACCAGGCACAACGCGACGGGCTGTCGTTTGAGTGAGTCGATTTTGAAATGCTGGAGCACTCCCTGATGAGCGAGGGCCAGCGTGCTGAGAATCAGGACTTCGTAAAAGGGGATCGGTGCGAGGGCCGTGACCATTTCGCCGGGGCGCAGAATCATCGTCGCCGTTGTTAAACAAAACAGCGTGAAGGCAAGGCCAGACATCGGCGAGTTGCCCATCGATAAACCTCGAACGACCTGCGGAAACTCCCAAACGGGAATCGGACCGAGAATAAAAGTGCCGCGCGCACTTTGATCCACACTGCTTTGACTATAGGTCGAGGTCTGAGCGGCACTGGCAGAATCTGGAGCCGATTTGGGTTGTTGCGACGCTTTGGCCTGGCTGAACGGAAGAGGGCGACGCAGTTTGCGCGGCGCAATCGGTACAGTCCGAAGGTCGTTTGTTTTGACCGGCGTTGACCCGTCTCGGCGTGCTCGGATACCGTCCCAGCCTCAACCTCGCCTGGTAAGGCGACCGTTGAGTCAAGACGGAACGTTTCCAGGGACTGGATGATGCCTTGTTCGCCGCTGACCATTCTCCAGATTCTGCCTGAGCTGGACTCGGGCGGGGTTGAACGCGGCACGCTGGAAGTCGGGGCGGAGATTGTTCGACGCGGGCATCGTTCGCTGGTGGTTTCCGCCGGTGGGCGGATGGTTGAGCCTTTGGAAGAAGCGGGCAGTCTGCATTTTGCCGCTTCGGTCGGGAAGAAGTCGCCCTTGACGCTGCGGCAGGTTGGCTGGCTGCGAAAACTGATTATCGAGCAGAACGTCGATATCGTGCACGCTCGGTCTCGCGTGCCGGCGTGGGTGGCCTGGCTGGCGTTACGAAAGATTCCCGAGTCGCTGCGTCCGAAGTTTGTAACGACGGTCCACGGGCAGTATTCGGTCAGCCGGTTCAGCAGGATCATGACGCGAGGAGATCGTGTCATCGCGGTTTCCGGGACAATTCGGGATTACATCCGGGCAAACTATCCGCAGACTCCGGAACAGCGAATTCGCACTATCTATAGAGGTGTCGATTCAGCGGAGTTTCCGCACGAGTATCAGCCGTCGGACGAGTGGCTCCGTAATTTCCACGATGAATGGCCGCGTCTGGCTGGAAAGCGATTGCTGACTTTGCCGGGCCGGATCACGCGATTGAAGGGGCATCTTGATTTTCTGAAGATGCTCTCCGCAGTGCGTGATTCGGGCGTGGACGCCCACGGCTTGATTGTCGGTGGGGTGGATCGTCGCAAGCAGCGATACGCGGACGAAATCAGAAACGCGGTTGTCAAACTGGGGCTTGGCAATGACGTCACGTTTACCGGCCACCGCTCGGACATGAAAGAGTTTTATGCGATTTCTGATGTCGTCTTCTCGCTGTCGTCCAAACCGGAATCGTTTGGCCGGACGGTGCTTGAAGCCTTGAATCTGGGAACGCCGGTTGTGGGATATTCGCACGGCGGTGTCGGTGAGATTCTGGACGCTGTGTTTCCAGCGGGGGCCGTGCCCGTTGGGGATTGTCACGAACTGACGGATCGAGTGACTCAGTTGCTCGACGAGCGGACGACCGTTCCGCCAGTGGTGCAGTACACGCTCGCTGAAATGCTCGAACAGACTCTTCACCTCTATGAAGAGCTTGGAGCCGGCGGAGACGTGGTTGCTGCCAGCGCGGCTTAGTGGTCCGGTTCACAAGTTCGTATGGGGTCGTCAAGGTAACCCGACGCTTCAGCGAGGGACTCCGACGCTGAAAACCCTCGCTGACGCTTCGGGTTACCCTCTGCGAATTTGCGAACTCGACCATTTAGTGTCGTGATGTTTGCTGACGCCTGAACTCGATTTCGATGCAGGACTCTCAATCGCGACTGGTCAGTTGCTATACGGTGTCCTTATCGAGCCATCAGGTGCCATTTCGTCGTCGTCGTTACGAGCGGCACAAGTGGAAACGACACCGCAGGTTTCCCTCCCGAACACTCTCCAAAAGTTTGCCTCATTGGACACGTGACCTAGTCTTAAATCGTTAGCAGCGAGCGACGGCAGCTTCGACTTAGTGCAAAGCATCGCGGCTGGCATTTGCAGTATTTCGGTATGCGGAACACGTGTGTTCGAAGGGTCGGTGTCGGTGGCAGTTGTCACAACCAGTCGAACTTTCCTGGGGAACGCCCTGGTCGGGCGACAAGTTAAGAAGAGGACAGTCATGAAGAAATTCGCAGACAGCGTCAAAAAGTTCATCGTTTCAGAAGATGGTCCAACGGCTGTTGAATACGCCGTGATGATGGCTCTGATCATCGTTGTGTGTATTGGTACGATTACCACCGTTGGTACGAACGCCAAGGCCAAGTTTTCTTCTGTGAAAGACGCCCTCTCCTAAGGGGTGTCCGGGCCACGATATGCACGAGCCAGTCGAGTCCGGAAACGGGCGGCTGGCTTTTGTCTTGCGCGATGGGCGGGTTGAACGGAGACCTGTTGCAACTGTCGCGACGAGGTCACGATTCGAGTTAATGAATTGCCTCATTCTTTTCGAATTTACCGCATCGTCGCGGAAGCTGTTCTAAGCTTTACTGATCACCACTTGGCAGTCAGGAGTGTTCAGCGAGTTGTGGCTCATGGCTGGGCCGTAAGCAGTGGGAACTTCAGCTCGAAAATCGCTGCTGGCATTTGCAGTTTTCTGATATGCGAAACACGTTTGGTTTGGGTGGCTAGTGCCTGCGGCAGTTGTCGCAACCATCCGAACTTTTTCAGGGGAATGCCCAGTCCGGGCGGCAAGTTAAGAAGAGGATAGCCATGAAGAAATTTGCAGACAGCGTCAAAAAGTTTATCGTTTCAGAAGATGGTCCAACGGCTGTTGAATACGCCGTGATGATGGCTCTGATCATCGTCGTCTGTATCGGTACGGTTACCACCGTTGGTACGAACGCCAAGGCCAAGTTCGAATCTGTGAAGACTGCCCTCTCCTAAGGTAGTCTGAACTGTCAGGTTCATTAGCCAGTCGTTTCGAATTTCGGACGACTGGCTTTTTTCGTGCGCGGTGGGGTGCGACTGTTTGCACTCGCGAGCAGCATTGAGTGGTGCCCCTGGTGACGGTCGTGAAGAACGTATCGACGGCGCCGAACATGCGAGGGTTCGACCGCAGTCGGCAATGGCATGATTTGCGGAAAATCTCTCCAGATTTACCGCACCGCCCCAAAACTCGAACTAGAGTTGCAGTAACGCGACAGCCAGTTGCGAAGCGTGCAACAAGAAAGTCGCTGGTCACTGTGGACCAGATTAACCCCTCAAGTTTGGTGCTTGTTCTGCGAGGTTCCGCAGCGGAATTCTGCCTTTCAACCACGAGCGAGTCGTGAGTCTGGCGTATCACCGCGGGCAACTTCCTGGACGTAATGAAAGGTTCGAGCAGACATGGAATGGCAAAGCCTTCTCGAAAACTGGGAAGTCAAGCTGGTTGCGATCACCCTGATCGTGGCAGCCTGGATTGACGGTAAAGAATTGAGAGTCCCCAACTGGATTACGTTCCCGATGGCCCTGTCAGGGCTGGCGTGGCACGCTTACTCCGGTGGAATGGGCGAATGGGCCGAAGGTGGCTTCTGTGGCTCGCTGGCCGGAATGGGAATGGGCCTGCTCTGTCTGCTGCCAATTTACGCGGTCGGCGGAATGGGAGCGGGCGACGTGAAACTGATGGCCGGCATGGGAGCGTGGCTTGCCAGTGCAAATCAAACGTGGGAAGCGTTCTGCGTTTCGGTTTTCGTGGGAGCTGTCATGGGCGTTTACATGATGTGGAAACGTGGCAACTTTGCAGACAACTACGCGAACTTTCACGTGATCATCAACGAGTGGTTGACGATCCGAAACCCTCGCGAATTGGCGGCTAACGCTGCCGAACGAAAGCCAACCATGCATCTTCTGCCGTATGGCATTCCGATCTGCATCGGGTCGATCGGCTACTTCCTCTACGAAGGCATGCTCATCGGATGAGCTGATGTCTGGGCCTGACCTCGGTCACGGCCTAAACCGGGCGACACGATGTTGCCTGGCCACTGGAACACGAATTGGGCGTGTCAATTGATGACGGGCAGGTCGGATCAGCATTGGCTGGTTCGACCTGATTCCGTGCAGCCTGATTCATTACAGGAGGGGACGGCTGGAAGTAATTGCTGCAAAAGTGGCGAGATTCTTCGAGAAACGTTCAAGAGTCGTCTGCGGAGATCGCTGGAAGGGGGAATGCCATCAGGTATCTCGTAACCGGTACCCGCGTTTCAACTGGTACGGCCGGTATAAACTGAAGAGTTTACCACGCCGCTGCCGACAAACTGATTGATGAAGGTTCGTCGTCATGAGACTCAAGCCAATGTTGTTGCTGGCCCTGGCCAGCGGGTGCGGCCTTGTGGCCATGTTCCTGTTTCAGCAGGCGACCAAAGGAAACTCAGCCGGAACCGTTGACGAGAAGATTTCGGTTCTCGTTGTCACGTCCGAAATTACTCCGGGAACACTGCTCAGCAAACAGAATGTTGAGTTTCGTGACTACCCGGTTTCGGTGGTGCCGGAGAACGTTGTCACTCTTCCGGAAGAATTTGAAGAACGAGCAAGTCGAGTTCGGGCATTCCCCGGAGACTTCGTCACGCTCGATAAGTTAAGCGGAAAAGGAGATCACGCGGCGTCGCAGGACATTCCCACAGGAATGGTTGCCTGCACGATTCTGGTCGATCCGGCGATGACAAGCAGTGGTTTGCTGTTGCCTGGTGACCGAGTCGACCTGCTGGTGACATTCACCATGCGGGGGCAGTACGGCGGCGGCAAAGTTATCAAGACAGTGCTGGAGTTTGTGGAAGTCTTCTCGGTTGATCAGCGTCGAGAAATCCAAACCGTTAAAGGAGAGGCTGCTGCCAAGACGTGTACCCTGCTGGTCGATCGTGACCAGGCTATGCTGGTGAAACTCGCTGAGGACATTGGCAAGCTTCACCTGACGATGCGGTCGAAAACTGACTCAGAGTCCCACGTTTCGGACAAGGACCGATTCAAACCAACAGACATGTCTGACCTGCTCGGTACGGACGATGACGAAGAGGAAGAGAAGGACGCCACTGAGAGCGAAGACAAAGTTGAACCGACCAACGACGACGATCTGACGCAGTTTCTGGATGCCAACAGTCAGCCTGAGCCGCTTCCGGTATCGGTGCCCATCGTTCCGGTGACGGTTGCACCGTTGGCTGTTCAAGCAGCAGAGCCTGAAGCTGACGCCTTTGATTCAACATGGACGATCGAAATTTTCGCGGGCGACATTAAACGTCTCGAAGAAGTGCAGATTCCGAAATCGGAATGGCCGATTGTCGAACCGAAAAAAGACACTGAAGCAGTCGACGAGTCGGGTGGCAATCCACTGCTCAAAGGATTGAAAACTCTGTTTGGCGGTGAAGCAAAGAAAGACAAAAGTGGAAGCGAGAATCTGAAGACCGAACAACCGGAAATATTGCCGGCGGTTGATGATGATCAGAATGTCGAAGATTCAATTCCCGTTCCAGCAGAACTGAAAACAGGTAACTGAAGCTGTCAGGTTTGACGGATGTGGAACTGCGATAGTTGAAGTAGAGACTCAAAACGCTTCCCGAAATGTTTACAACATGCGGGAGAACGATCAGCGGACAAAGGCAACTCGGCCAGTCGGTCGCGTTGCCTGCGTTCGGTCTGCTGCGATGGTTGCTCAAGTTGAGCGGCATCGTTGTCAGATAAAATCAGCCGAGGTCTGCGATGGATGCGGACTCAGTGAGGTGCATGGATGCCGTCTAAAATCACAATTCGGCGACGACTTCTGACGCTGGTGCTAACGGCCAGCGTTGCAGGAGTCAGCTTGTCGAACGTCTGCGCTCAGAACGGGCCACCGACTTCGCCTCCCGGTCTGCCAGTTCAGGCAGCGACTCCGACGGTTGCACCCACTGCGCGAGAACTGGCGCGAGCTGCCGCGCTGGATCCCGTTTTCAAAGTTGCCGGTAGCCGCAGCGAAGTCGAAATTGTCGAACGACTCTCGAAGGTGCTGGAACTTGATCGCAAGATTACTCGCGTCGATGGTTTTGACCCGGACGTGCTCGATGTTAAAGCGCTGACTCCTTACCGCGTGCGGGTTCAGGCATTGACTCAAGGAGTGACCAACCTTGTTCTGACTGACGAAGACGACAATTCGTACGTCGTTAATGTCTTTGTCAAAGGTGATGCTCGGCATCTTCAGGCGGTGCTGGATAATCGGTTTCCGGATTCTGCGGTGGAGGCATACCGGGTTCAGGACTCAGTCGCTTTGACCGGATGGGTCAGCCAACCCGATCATATCACTCAGATCATGGAAATTGCGGAGCAATTCTACCCGCGAGTTCTGAATCAGATGCGCGTCGGCGGCGTTCAGCAGGTGATGCTCAAAGTCAAAATCATGGAAGTGCAGCGGACGAAGCTTCGTAAGCTGGGCATCGACTTCATCAACAACTCAGCCAGTGGCGGGTCTCTGTCGAATAGCCCTGCGCAACTTTTCAACATCGACGACATGGGGGCCATCACTCATACGGCGACTACGGCCTTTGGTCTGGTGAGTGGCGGAGATGCGTTCTTCGGATTCATTGACGCACTGAAGGAAGAAAAGCTGCTGAAGGTGTTGTCAGAACCGTCGCTGCTGGCGATGAACGGTCGACCTGCGACGCTGCTGTCGGGCGGTGAGTTCCCCGTACTCGTGCCTCAGTCATTGGGGACAGTGAGTATCGAGTGGCGGGAATTCGGTGTGCGAATGGAAGCTGTTCCGGTCATCCTCGGAAATGGAATGGTCCGGCTGGAAGTCATGCCTGAAGTCACCGAACGAGACTTTGCCAACGCGACAACTCTGCAGGGAACGACGATCCCTGCTCTGACAACGCGCCGAGTGAACACCCAGGCGGAACTCGGCTTCGGTCAGACTTTGATGCTGGCAGGGCTTCTATCATCACGGCAGAACGCTGAAACAGCCAAAATCCCTTTCCTTGGTGAACTGCCCTGGGTGGGAGCATTGTTCCGCAAGATGCAGTACGACGATGTGGAAACGGAGCTGGTCATTCTGGTCACACCCGAACTGGTGGCGCCGATGGCTTCTAATCAGGTTCCGGTCGGTGGACCGGGAACGTTTACGACGTTTCCAACAGACCGTGAGTTATACTTTGATGGCTACATCGAAGTGCCCAACTACGGCGATGCCTGCTTCGGCTGTGGTCAGTACGGAGCCTGCGCATCCGGCTGCCAGGCCGCTCTTGGTGGGCCTGGAGTTGTCAGCAAACCGTTCGCCATCCCGATTCAGGAGCAGACCGTTCCACTTTCGCAGGCTGATTCTCAGCGAAGCCTGAAAGAGTTGATGAGTGCAAGGAATGGCGCCGCCGATCGCAACGGATTCATCGAACCTTCAACGAACAATCAGACCGCATCACGAATTCCGGCGGCAGGAACTGCGGGTGGTGCTCGGCCAGTCGGCTACGTGCGACCGTCCGTGGCGACGCAGGGGGAAAGTGGGACGCGACGCCCTGTTACTTCAACGAAAACTGGAAAGACACAACTTCCTGGACTGATCGAACCGTAGCTGTCTCGAAATGCCACACGACACTTACTTGCTTCATTGGATTGTTAGCACTCGTCGTATTCAGAGCAGAGCGAAGTCACCAGAGGCGTTGTCTGACCGAACGTGATGCCTGAAAATATTTCGGAAGTGAATCTGCGAAGATGAAAAACGTCATCCGAATAGCCATTGTCGATCCAACGGATTCCAGCCGCGCCACGCTGAAGAATCTTCTGTTGGGCATCGATTCTGTGTGGCTCGAAGCCGAATGTTCAAACTACGAATACTTTGCCGACGTGGCGATGCAGACTCAGCCGGATATTGCTCTGGTTTCGCTCGACGCCGATCCGGACAAAGGTCTGGAATTGATCGGTCGCGTGTCACAGGAGCTGCCAGCGTGCAACATGCTCGTTGTCAGCAGTTCGCAGGAAGGCAGCCTGATTCTCAAGGCGATGAGAAACGGGGCGAAAGAATTTCTGAACTATCCGTTGAGTCTGGAAGATTTCCTGGCCGCGCTCGATCGAATTCAGCTTTCATCGGGCGGACGTAAAGGCGACTCTCCAAATAAAGTCAGTCAGGTTGTGACAGTTTCGGGTGTGGGCGGAGGCGTTGGCTGCACGTCGCTGGCGATTAACCTGGCTTGTGTGCTGGCGCAGGATCACAGAAATAACGTCGCCATTATTGATCTCGATCTGGCACTTGGTGATGCCGATGTCTGGCTGGACATCATTCCGGACTACACCATTCAGGACGTGGCCGAGAACATCGGTCGACTCGACTACGCTCTGTTGAAAAGGTCGCTGACGAAACACGACTGTGGGGCGTTCTTGCTGCCGCGACCGGTCCACATGGATCTGAGTCCGTCGTTTTCTCCTGACGAATTGCGTCGAGTCATTGCTCTGCTTCGAGCCACGTTTACTCACCTGGTCATCGACATCAGCAAGAGTTACACGCCGCTCGACATTGCCGCGATGGAAGCATCGGATTCCATTCTGCTGTGTACACAGCTCGATTTGCCGTGTCTGAGAAACGTCGTTCGTTTACTTCAGTTTTATGATCAGCATGACGCGCTGGCCGACAAGGTTAAGGTCGTTGTTAACCGACTTGGTTTGCAGGATACGCAGATCAGCCTGAACAAAGCGCTGGAAACAATCGGTCGCGATGTCTTCTGGCAGATTCCCAACGACTACGCGACGATGGTCGAGTCTCGCAACAACGGTGTTCCGTTGTTGACTTACGCTCCCAAGGCAAAGCTCACTCGCGAGATCGAACGGCTGGCCAATGCGCTGGATGCCAACGGTGGAAATGTGACACCCGCCGCAGATGAAAGCAAAGCTGGTCGCAAGAGCCTGTTCAGTATTTTTGGCGGATCGAAATAGCGAACTCGTTAGTGATTCCCAAAACGAAAACAGGTTCGAAGGCGTTTGGCCTCGAACCTGTTTCTCTTTGATCACTTTGTGATGTCAACTTTCTGTTAAGCAGCGCGGCTGACTTGTGCCCGGTTGCTTCTCAGGTTGTCAAGTAGGCCGTCTTCAGCCTGTCGAATGAATTGACCGATGCCGTCATCGATCAGCGGCATTCGAACTCCGAGCAGTTCTGCTGCCAGGCTACAGTCGAGCGTTGTTTCGCCCTTCCCGAAGCCGATGATGGGGCTTTCGAGGATTGTCTGCTCGGGAAACTCGGGGCGGTTGAGGTTTGCGAGGTCCGCCAGTCGCTCGGCAAACTGAAACGGATTGATTCGCTCAGAGCTGGAGATGTGCAACACGCCTCGAAGTTCTTCGGCGTGGGCCTTCAGCAGCATCATACCCAGATCGGTGACGAGGATCGGCGACGAGTATCGCAAGAAGTCAATTTCGATCGGCAAGCCGCCGTCGAGACTTTCGATCATCGACTCGGCAAATTCCGGACGCTCTGCAGCAGGACTCCAGCCGAACGCGTTTGTCCGTACGATCAGAGCGTCGTCGTTTGCGTCAAGGACGGCTGTTTCAATTTGACGGAGACGCTCGGCCTGTGGAGTCTCGCAGAAGTGTTCGTCATCTTCCTTGTGCAGCATCCACGGGCCGGTGAATACCGCGTCGGATGAGATCATGCAGAATTCGATGTCGCTGTTCGCTGCGGCCCTGGCCCACTCGATGGCGTGTGAATCGTTGATGGCGGCGTTGTGAACCGCGTCGCAATCCCAGGATGACCTCGAAGCTGCGCCACAGAAGATGATCCAGTCTGGTCGTTCTGACTGGATGTGCTGTTGAATGTTGGCGGGGCTGTGGCTCGTGACGTCAATCGTCCTGCAACCGGAGATGTTGATGCCGGTGCGGTTTGTAAGTCCGACCACCTGGTGACTCTGCTGAAGGACCGATGCCAGCCCGGCCCCGACTGCGCCCTCAACGCCAATAATCAGAACGTTATCCATGCACTCGCCTCCCTGCGTGTGTGCCTTGAAATCCGGCAGATAATTCAACTGCCGCCGCCAGCCTGAA
>JADHNX010000023.1 GCA_016779365.1 Planctomycetaceae bacterium | reverse complement strand
TGCGTCATCAGGTCGATGCACCACCTCACTCCGGTTCACGGTCCTGGAGAGTGCGTCGCGCTGACCGGGACGTCCCAGGGCGACCGGCCTGGTTTTGGTTCGTGGGTCAACTTTGGAGCCGGCACAATGAATGCCGGCCTGCCCGCATTCCTCGTAATGAATATTCTCACCAGCGGAATGCAGTATCCGCAGGCTCCGGGGTGGAGCACTGGCTTTCTGCCCGCGCGTTACCAGGGCGTCGTCGTCGATCCGGCCAAAGGAATTCGCGATGTCGACAGGCCGGCTCACATTTCAAAGGCGGTTCGCAGCAAGCAACTGGAACTGATCGACTGGTTCAACCAGCGGCATTTGAAAAAGCTGACGAGGCATTCGGAACTCACGGCGAGAATCCAATCGTACGACACGGCTGATCGCATGCAGTCAACGGCGCCTGAGCTGTTTGATCTCGGCAGCGAAACCGCTGAAACTCAGCAGCTCTATGGTGCCGACATTGCTCCGTCGAAGCCCGTTGGAACCGCCTGTCTGCTGGCACGACGCATGGTTGAACGTGGCGTGCGGTTCGTCCAGGTCCGAGTCGGAGGCTGGGACGCTCATGGAAATCTGACCGGCAACCACAATGGCATGGCCGCACGCACCGATCGTCCGGTCGCTGGTCTTTTGACCGACTTGAAACGGCGAGGTCTGCTTGACGATACGCTCGTCGTCTGGGCGGGGGAATTTGGTCGGACTCCGACCATGGAAGGACTGGGCAAAGGACGAAACCATAACCCGCTTGGCTACAGCGTCTGGCTGGCTGGTGGCGGGGTCAAAGGGGGGCAGGCAATCGGCGCCACCGACGAGCTTGGTTACGCGGCGGTCGAGCGTCCCGTCAGCATCAGCGACTTCTACGCGACGCTGCTCCATTCACTCGGCATCGACCAGTACGAATTGACATGGTCACACCACGGTCGCGACGAAATCGCAACCAACCTCGGTGGTGAGGTCTTGACTGAAGTCTTCGCCTGAAGCAAGTCTCGATCGTTGACCGGCAGAAACTTCAGCGACCAGACCAGTCGCCCTGATTCGAGGCGTCTTCCGCTACGATCAAACCGTACGGTCAGGTAACAACCAAGTCTTACCAGCGCTGGCGAAAATCTTCGATCAGCACGCGCGAACTGGACTGCCACTCAGCCGTCTTTTTCGGACTGTTGAAGTGCCCGTCAACTACGGACATCAGATCTTTCAACACGTCGGCAAAATCGAGCCCGATCTGACGGTACAACTGGATGCGATACTCGTTGTGGCTCGACTCAACCCGAAAGAGCCCGGCCCAGAACGTTCGCCCGATCAGTTGCTGCAGGTCTTTCATCGAATCGCGAAGCTCGCAGATCTTCGTAAGATCGCTGGCGACGGCCTTGTCTCCAAACCTCATGGTCACAAATTCGAGCAGTTCAACCAGCAACGCCTTGCCGGCTTCGATCACGCCCTTCATGTCGTCCTGTGCAGATTTGGCAGCGACCTTTTCGAGCAGTAGTTGCAGTCGGCTGAGCAGAATCAGACAGTCGTGCTCCAGACGTTGATCCCGGACCGCTGGATCGGCTGATCGATAACCTTCGAGCTGTTCGCCGAATTTTTTCAGGTCCATCTAAGCGACTTCAAGTTCTGAGAGCCCACGTAAACATCCTGCCTGTTGTCCTGTTTCTTTTCGCAGCCGACGACGCGGCAGGCCACTCAACTCGCGACGCGTTACTACCTGGCTTGCCGAACATTCTGTTCAACCACTTCGAGCAGCTCTTCCGGCGAGAACGGTTTGGCAATGCTGCCAACACATCCAACGAGACGACCTCGCAGCCGGTCGAACATTCCGTCCTTGCCCGTCAGCATCAGGACGGGGATCTCGCGAGTCGTTTCATGCTTCTTGACCAGTTTGCACAACTGATAACCGTCCAGCCGAGGCATGTTGACATCCATCAGAATCAATGCTGGATTGTGAGCGGCAATTTCCTTAATCGCGGCCACCCCGTCGAACGCCGACACCACCTTATAGCCACGTTTTTCCAGCGTGAGCGCGACAAGCTTTCGCACAGTCGGACTATCGTCGACAACCAGCACCGTTTTTCGATCGAGCGACGTCGCCGTTGCAGGGCCACTGCTTGCTGCCTGTTCAATTCGAGGTTCGGCCTCGAAAAACTCTTCCGAGGCTGGCACCGAACGAACATTCGGCGGCTGAGGAGCGACCGCTTTCGCAAAAGTAGACTTCTCAATCGCCGCTGTCTGCCAGACATCGCTGGCTGTAACTCGCGGCAACGCGGCCTGCGAAAAAATCGGTACCGGCTGCGGCTCGCTGAAATCCTGAACGTTCTCTTCCAGCGGTGCGGCAGGACTCGCAGGTGGGACCGCGAGATCATCCGATAGCGGCGTCATTTCAGACTCAGAAGAACCGTCTACGCTGAACCAGTCCGACTGAGCTTTTCGCCAAACAGGCGCGTTCGGCGTTTCAACAAGACTTTGCCCCAGCCATTGGTCTCCGAGGTTCAGCGAAGGATTGACACTGACGTTAATCGACGACGGTTCCACCTGGTCATGACCAGGAAGAACGGTGGCTTCGAATTCTGCGTCCGTGCTTTCATCGTCGGAGAATGCGAAGTCATCTTCGGACTCATCAATGATCGCTTCCGGAACCGTTGCCATTTTCGGCTCGGACTCAGTCGCCACTTCCGGCAAGGAAACTGGCGCAACGTCATTACCAGCTTCGTCGTCCGCTGGCTGCCATAACTCCAACTCCTGACCGAAGGGCTGTTCCTGACCATCCTCATCTGATGTTGAGGATGCTTCGGCGACGATTTCGTCATCGGTTTGCCGCAGCTCGTTCGCCGATTGCATCAGTTCAGCTTCAACGTCGGCGGCTTCAATCTCGGCGGTCTCGGAGGCCTCGCCAACAGCGGGGACAGCGGCTTCAACATCGACCGAGGATTCTGTCGGTTGACTGGCGGCTGGCTCGATTTCTTCAGAATCAACCGCCTGCACATCGTCCACCACCTGAGCTTCGTCTTCCAACTTCTCGTCGTCAGTCGCCACGTCAGTTATCTCATCGACCACATCGACCCTGTCGTCGGCTGGTCGCTCAAGGACGTCGTCCTTCTGTAGAGACTCCACAGCGGCAACAACATCTTCGACGGTTTCGACAGGACTCTTGACCTGATGTTTCTGAGACGCGGCTTCCGATGCCGATTCGTCGCCAGCGTTGTCAGCGTTGTCAGCGATCCGGTTGCTGGCTTCGGAGAACTGATCCAACTGAAAGTCGGCCAGTGCTTTTGAAAACTCGATTCCCGCCACAGCAATCTTTTCAAACCGCGCGTCAGATCGAGCAATTTCGAGACAGTGCGCGGCATTTGCAGGAGAATCTGCCAGCCACCCCATCCACAGCCAGACGGCCGGATTATCGGGTTCCTCTTCGGCCGCCTTCTGCAGTTGAATTTTTGCGACAGACGGATTGCCTGCTTTCGCCGCAGCGACCGCATGACGAATCCACTGTGAATGTGACACCATCGTTTCAAACATCAAGCCACGCCCCTGAAGTCTTACGCTTCTTAGACCTTCTTCAGACTTTGATGAACAGGCCAACGCTCGCCGATCAGCCATGAATCGCTGACGTCAAGCGCGCGGGCACCGCCCGGCTACGTGGCAAACTTAGTCCACGTCCCCGGCCTGGCCCGACGATTTCACGCCAGGCCGTCGCGGCAAGACTAGCGTCGAACCGGAAAACGCAGACGCCAACGACCGCACCGCCTGTGACGATTCCAGCGAACGTAACGGCAGCCAGCGGCGTAACTGGTACAGTCTGCAAATGCCGAGATTCGCTGGTGGGCGCCGCCGTGCATCTCGCCAGTCGAAGCCATCGAGGCACGTCACACAGGCGTGTTCGGTTCCTGAAAACCTTCAGGCTCGATCTGGATCGTGACATGGTCGATCGAGAATTGCTCGATCACGACGTCGCGCACGCTTTGCAGCACCTTGTCGTACGGCAGCGAGCCATCGGAAACAATGTGGCACGACACCGAGTCCATCCCGCTGGTGATTGTCCAAACGTGGAGATCGTGAACGTCGACCACGCCCGGAGTTTCGATCAGCGCCGCTTGAAGCGAAGGCACGTCAACATTCGTCGGAGCTGCCTGCATCAGTACTCGGACGGAATCCGAAAGCAGTCGCCATGCCGAAACAACAACCAGCAACGAGATCACCGCCGAGATAATCGGATCGGCGATGTACCAGCCAAAGTTCTGAACCAACAACCCGGCGACAATGGCCGCGACGCTTCCCAACATGTCCGACATGACGTGCAGCCATGCTCCGCGAACGTTGAGGTTGTGATCTTTGCCGCCGTGCAGCACGGCCAGACCAAACAGATTGACGATCAGACCGCCGACCGCGATCCACATCATCACCCCCCCCTGAACTTCGGGCGGATCACTGAACCGATGCCAGGCTTCGTGGACAATGAAGAACGAAACAGCGACCAGCGTCGCCCCGTTTACCAGTGCCGCGAGAATCTCGGCTCGATAGAAACCGAAAGTCCGCTGCGAGCCCGCCGGTCGGTCAGCGATCCAAATGGCAAGAACGCTCAGAGCCAGGGAAGCCACGTCCGACAACATGTGCCCGGCGTCCGCCAGTAGCGCCAGTGAGTTACTGAGCAACCCGCCGACAATCTCCGCGACCATGTAACCCGCAGCCAGAATCAGTGTCAGCAGCAGACGCTTTCGATTCGCCGTCGAGTGCGAATGCCCGTGGTGTCCGCAGTTGTCGTGCCCGTGAGAATGGCAGCTCATCCTGGCTCTCGTCGCCTCCGTCCTGGAGTTCGTGTTTCGCGAACCGTTATCCCTCGAGCAGTTTATGGCCACTGCCAGTCAGCACCTGCAAACCGACAATCGTCAGCAGTAGAAATCCGCAGGCCCAGACCGTCAGAAGTGCGACCTGTTTCGCCGCCGCTCGCTTTGTTGAAACGAGCCAGCAAAACAATCCGAGCATCACCAGCCAACTAATCCCCGAGCCAATAACGAGCGGGTCGTCAAACGAAAGCTGGGTCGCTGACCGTTTGACGACGATTCCCAGCAGAACTCCTGCCGCCAGCCCCAGCGTCAGCGTCGGCACCGACACAACCACTGCCCACCAGTTCCAACGGGCGAGTCGAGCCAGACTCGGCAGCGAGATGTCCTGCTGCAAGCCATGTTTGTGCTTCAGACGGCGATGCTGAATCAGGTACATCATGGCCAGAATCAGTCCACCGATGACACCCACAATACCAAAGGTCAACATCGAAACGTGAAGCATCACCCAGCCGCGAGCCGCCTGCGCAGAAAGCTCCTGAGCACTGACCAGCTCGTTCGGTTCCAGACTGACGAACCGCGACGCACTCACTAGAACCAGCACGACGGGTAGCAAGAACGCTCCCAATGGCAACTCCCAGTCGAGCATCGTCAGAAACAGATAGATCAGCACCGCGACCCAGGCGAGCACCAGCAGCCAATCGTGGGACGACGCCATCAGCGGGGGCAGATCAGCATTTCGGCTTCGGACAAGCAGATAAATCGTGTGAGCGGCCATGCCGGCGAGCGACGCACCAACGGTCAACGAGTGGTTCAGCCTGCTCTGCCCTCGAAATCTCAGAAACGCGAACGCCGTAGCGACCACGTAACTGGCGAGAAAACAGAAAACACTGACCTTCTCCATCTCCATCAACCGTTTCTCCGATGCGTGCTCGCTACTTAAATGACCGCTTCAACCGGATTCCCAGTTCTGCAGATTCCGGCGTCTACCGGCTTTCAGAATCCAACCCGTACTCCGTCACTTTTTTGTGCAGAGTGTTGCGGTTAATGCCAAGCCGCTCAGCCGCCTTGATCTGCACTCCCTGGCACTGTCGCAACATCTGAGTCAACAGTTGCCGCTCAACCAGACCCATCACTTTCTCGAATGGCTTCGCGTCGTCAGCGTACTCGGTGAGCCCCAGAGTGACCAGTTCTTCTGCAGTCTTCTCGGCTCCGCCAGTCCGGTGTCGACCGATTCGGACCGGAGCCAGGCCTCGAACATGCGGTGGCAGAAGATCCGGAGTGAACTCACCACTGCGCAGAAGCACCAGGGCTCGCTCGGCGTAGTTCTGCAACTCACGGACATTCCCTGGCCACGAGTATGACTTCAAGGCTTCGATCGTTTCTTTGGCAATCGTCGGGACCGGACGTCGATTGATCTCGGCGTAGATCTTGACGAAGTGCTCGATCAGCGCCGGAATATCGTCAGGACGTTCGCGGAGCGGCGGCAGATAAATCGGCACGACGTTCAACCGGTAATAAAGGTCTTCCCGAAACCGCCCGGCTTCAATCTCGTCCGGCAGGTCGCGATTGGTGGCCGCCACAATGCGGCAATCAACGCGGATTGTTTTCGTGTCGCCGACGCGCTCGAACTCCTGCTCCTGCAGAACTCGCAGCAGCTTGACCTGTAGCGTGTAGCTGACCGAATTGATCTCGTCGAGAAAAATGGTTCCACCATGAGCGGCCTCGAACCGTCCCGTCCGATTTTCGTTGGCACTGGTGAAGGCACCTTTCACGTGTCCGAACAGTTCGCTTTCGAGCAGGCTTTCACTGAGAGCGCCACAATTCACGCGAACAAAAGGGCCGGAAGCACGAGGGCTTAATTCGTGAACCGCCCGAGCCACCAGTTCTTTGCCGGTGCCCGTTTCACCTGTCAGCAACACCGTTGTGGATGCCGGAGCGACCAGCCGCGAAAGCTCAAACACTTCGCGCATGGCCGGACTGTTTCCGATCATGCCGGCAATCGAATCTGTCGGACCGGGATTAGACGCGGAAGTCATTTTGCGTCCTAAACTACTTTCAGTGAAGAGGTTGCAGGACGATTCAATCGGCAGCGAGGGCAAAATCGAGTCCTCAGCCGCCGTGAGCACATGAATGTCTGCGAAGCGGTCACATTCTGCGCGCACCATGCGCAATGAGTCAAGCAGAGGCTTCCTTGCTCGACATGTCGCAAGTCCGCCAGTTAGTCTAAATTGAGCCGCCAAACATTTGCTGCCTCCGTGGCGTGCAAAGTCCGCTCGGCAAGCGGTCCGGCTGGTCCATCGCCCGTGCGGCCAGTTAGCCTGCGGCAAATTCGTCGACAACGGCAGTCACATCGGCCTCAAGAATGTCCGTAAATGTTGTGACGTGCCCCATTTTTGTTGGCAGAATAAATCGAAGCTGCCCGCCGACGGTTTTCTTATCGAGCCGCATTTTTGACAGAATATCTTCCGTGGAGAATGCTGCGGGATCGGGGAGCGACGTCAGGGCTCCGATCCGCTCTAGCAGGGTCCGCTGCCGAGCGGTCATCGCGGCGTCAATCAGCCCGCGTTTCTCCGCAAGCCGGCTGGCGTAGAGCATGCCGATTGAGACCGCCTCACCGTGCAGCAACTCGCCATATCCGGCCAGAGCCTCGAACGCGTGAGCGTACGTGTGACCGTAATTCAAAACTGCTCGCAGGCCGGTTCTTTCGTATTCGTCCTCTTTGACGACCATCGCTTTCAATTCGCAACTGCGAGCAATCATGTGACGCAGCACCGACGGCTCACGAGCATTGATCCCGTCGACGTTGCGTTCGAGAAACTCGAAGAAGTCAGCATCCAGAATGACGCCGTACTTGACGACCTCGGCCAGACCGCTGCGGTAATCACGATCCGGCAGCGTCGCCAGCATCGAAGTATCAATAAAAACACCCAGCGGCTGATAGAACGCTCCGATCAGATTCTTCGCCGCCGCCAGGTTGACTCCGACCTTGCCGCCGACCGAACTGTCGACATCAGACAGCAATGTGGTTGGAACCTGCACGAACGGAACACCGCGATTGTAAGTCGCGGCGAGAAAACCGGATGCGTCGCCAATCACTCCTCCACCGACGGCTACAACCACCGTGCGGCGGTCAGCCTTCATCTCGACCATCCGCTCGTAAAGGCTGGAAATTACCGGCAGCGATTTGGTTTTCTCGCCAGGCTCAAGCTCAGCCAGTTCGACTCGAAATCCGACCGCCTCAAGACTGCTTCGTACAACGTTCGCATGGACGAGTACGTTTCGATCCGTCACGACAAGTGCCGATTGCTGAGTCGAACTCGCACCAAGCCGCTGATTGAGCCATTCGGCTACCGAGCTGCCAACTGACGGCAACTGACCGCTGCAGATTTGAATGTCGTAGCTGCGTTCCGCCAGATCGACGTTAACAGTAAGAGAGTCTGAGCCTGACGTTTCGGATTGATGAGTCATGAGATTTCGAATTGCGGCTGAATTAAAGGATCGTGGGGGTACGCCCTTGATGAAGAGCTGAGGAGCGGCGAATGATAGACAACACATTTCGCCACGTCTTCAGAGCGGTGTCCTTTCATCGATCGATTCCCTGTGCGAAATCAATTGGCAATGAGCAGAGCCCAGTGAAACAGAGGCGAAGACAGGACCGGCGGCTGGCTGCGTACGCTGCCAGCAAAGTCTGTTGTCGCTTTCTAAACTTTCGATTCGGATGTGGCGGGGGCGGCGGTGTAGCGTGCGCTTGACTCGCGACGCGTCGCCCTTGACGCTTCCTTCCGTTCGACGAAACTCACGATGTCCGGTATGGATGTCGGAGCCGGTATGGTCGTCGGAGTTCGTGCGGGCGTTGCTTTTTCGTTTTCGCCAGACAGCCTTTGCGCTGGAGCGTTTCATGTTTTCGATCGGACGGATCCCGGTCCTGAAGTTTCAACGGCTGTCGTGCTGCGCGTTGCGTCTGATTTCTGCGCTGTGCCTGGTTGCTGCGTGGGGACTGGTTGCGAACGCTCAGACGTCTGAGCCAAAACGCGACGACGCAGTTGTGCCGGAACCGCCGCCTGCTCCGACACCTCGTTCAATCGAGGTTCCGCTCGCAAACTTGAGGCGAGCGTCGCGGGCAATCGACACTCGCTGGATCGCCCCTCCGGGACACGTCACCGATCGTCAGCTTGTGATGCGGCTCACCAGGTTTCAGGAAGCAGCTCGTGGACCGTGGGCTGACGACTTCAACTGGAACGAGGTGCTGGAGAACGTCCAGAAGGGCATCCTGGCCATGCCCGAAGACACGCTCATCATGCCCGTGCCGATCGACTACGCCGAAGACGAACAGCAGCTTCCGTACGGATTTACTCCCCCGCCGCTCCACAGTCTCAAAAATGTCACTGAAGAGATCATCGCGGATTTGCCACTTGATGGTCGCGGTGCGTGGCTCCGGCTGGTTGCTGACCGGGCGAATGCTGACTTCAACGAAGCCGTGCGTCTGGGTGACTGGGCAGCGATCAACCGAGTTGCCAGTCAGGATGTGCACACGCCGGCAGGCTACAGCGCGATCGAGCTGCTGGGAAATCGGCATCTCGACCAGAACCATCCAATGGCCGCGCTTCGTCAGTTTTATCGGCTGTTTCAGACCGATCAGGCTCGCGAGAGTCGCGAACCTTCACTTTCCATCCGCATCGCCATCGCGTGGAGCGGCCTTGGGCAGCGAGGTCAGGCACGCCTCTCTCTGTATGAATTGTCTAAGTGGCTGGAGAAGCATCCCAACGTCGCCGCCAGCCTGCCGCAGGATTTCGTTTCCGAAACGGCTGCGTGGATACAGAAAACTTCAGTGGTGACAGTCGACGCTTCCTCGCCCGATCACGGCAGCCGATTCTCGTCAGCCGGACAACTGCCGTTGGCGCTGGAGTCGGCGTTCAGCCCGGACGCTCGAGTGACCTGGACATCGGGGACGTCCGGTTTCAAGGTGCCGTTCACGGATGCAGATCGAAGAAAGTTTGCGGCGAATTTCGACGAGGAAGATGTCAACGCCGAGGACCCTTATCCGGAATCCGAAGCGGAAGTGGCAGCCCTGGTGGACGTCGGGCTGGCTCATCTTGCCAGGCGTGATCATCGGAGAAAGACAAAAGCTCTGCCGGCCTGCGATCCGGTCGTTGCTGACGGACAGGTAGTCTTCCGCACGCTTGATCGAATCCGATCCGTCGATCTGGCGACCGGAAAGCTGCGTTGGGAATCGTTCATGGAGGACCCGGCGTTTGCTGAGCAGTTTGACCTGAGTCGCGCGTTGCAGTCCGTGAATGTGCCGCAGGAATCGCATGACATTTCCAACCCGTTGAATCAGCGGCAGTCCGCCGTCGTTTATACAAAGAGTCGGCTGGACCGAACGACCGGAACGCTCAGCACAAATGGCAAGGTGCTGTTTGCTCTGGAAGACGGAGGCGTCACATCGAAGGCAACTTCCTATCGGCAGCCAGGACTTCGACAGACGGCTCCGAAAAGCTGGAATCGGCTATGCGCGATCGATCTGGAAAGTGGCATTCTGAAATGGCAGATCGGCGGTCCGGAAGGAGAACACGAACTGCCGGCATCGGGGACGTTCTTCCTCGGTGTCCCGACAGTGGTTGGAGACTCCGCCTACGTGCTCGGAGAACGATCGAACGGGGTTCGTCTGCTTTGTCTGGAGTCGGCGTCAGGGCGGATCAAGTGGGTTCAGCCCGTGGCAACTGTAAACTCGGGAGTCACTCAGGAAGGCCTGAGAAGAGTCGGCGGAATCAGTCCCTGCTCGGCGGACGGCCTGATCATCTGCCCGACTATCGCCGGGCTGGTCGTGGCGTTCGATCCTGAGCAGCAGCGTCTGGCATGGACCAGCGCCTACCGTACGACGATGTTGACTCGACCTGTCCCCCGGAGCATTTTCCAGATGCCGGCGAGGGTCAACGCGGACGACGTCGAATCGTCAGACCGCTGGCGTCACGATTCGGTGATTGTCCGCGCGGGGCGAGTCGTAATGTCGCCGCTCGATTCGCAGCAACTGATCTGCCTGGACGCGGTGTCGGGCGACACGCTCTGGACGCAACCGCGAGACCGCGGCCTGTTCATCGGAGCGGCGATTGATCATCAGATTATTGTTGTCGATGACTCAGCCGTGCGTTCGCTCAACCTGGACGACGGAGAGCTGCACTGGATCGTCCGTTTGAACCAGCGAACGCCGACCGGACGCGGTTTGCAGGTGGGATCGTTGTTCCATCTTCCGGTCGCGACACTCGTTGATGATGAGTCATCCGAGGACGAATGGCCGCTCGCCGGAAATTCGACAGACAAGCCACTCGACAAAACCGGCAGGCTGATCACCATTGACTTGAAAGCCGGTCGGTTGCTGGCGGAGTCAGCAACTCCGGACGGCCAGCCACTGGGAAATCTGGTCGGACACGAAGGGCAGCTCGTCACTCAGCGATTTGATTCAGTGGTTGCCCTCGAACCATTATTCGAAGTCGAGGCCAGCCTGGCCCGGCAGCTTGAACAGAATCCTGACGACTCCAGTGCGCTGGAAAGTCGAGCGAGAATCAGACTGCACGAAGGAAAACTCGACGAAGGTCTGCGCGACCTGCAACTGGCGGTTCAGGATAAGGCGGCCAGGTCAGCATTAAGCCTGTTATTCGAGCAGGCTTTGGAACAGTTGCGTCAGGGGCAGGAACTCGACGAAACAACGAAACAGGTTCTGGCGAAAGCCGACCTGAACGCGGTCCAGCGAAACTCACTGGACGCCGTTCGTTTTCAAAGCCTGCTGACCAGCAGCCGCTATGTCGCCGCCTTCGATCTGATGCTCGAATCACCTCGAACGGACCCGGCAACGGGGCAACCGTTTATCGTTCACGCCGATCCTCTGGCAATCTCATCCCCGGCGTGGATCGCGGCGCAGCTTCAGGCTGCGTACGACAAGGTCGTGTCGCAGAGTCCCGACCAGGCCAATGTCGAAGCGCTCGATCAGCGAATTCTCGCACGCCTTGAACAGGCAAAATCTGAAACTGAACCTGCCGCTCTGCGAGTCTGGCTCGAACTTTTTTCCTGGCACAAACTCTTTGCAGAAGGTGCCGTCGCGTTCGTTGAACGTCTCGATGCGAAGCAGGATGCGCTGGAGATCGAGTCGCTTCTGCTGTCTCTCTCGCAGGACGCAGATCGCGCCGTCGCGATGGCTGCGAAGGATCGTCTGCCCAGACCGAGCGTCGCTGCCGACTGGCCTGACAATGCCCCTCTCATCACAACCGCGACTCACAATCTGAGTGCCAACCGACGAATCCTGGTCGACGTTCTGGGCAGTCGAAGCCCGGTCATCCGGGGCTGGGAATTTGAGCTGACTCTGGACGGGCTGACGGCTCTGTCGCCGACTGGAAATCCGCTGTGGACGCTGACGGACAAGCAACTCGGCAGCGATCCACTGCTGACAACCAGCCGGCATGGCAGCTGCCGAATCATGAGCAGCGGTCATCTGCTGGCCGTTTCGACCGGCACTGAGTTCTCCGTATTCGACATCCGAGAAGCTCAGCCGCGCCGGCTCTGGATGCGAGCTTTCCTCAGCCACGAGGCCGAAGGCTTTCTGCAAATGAGGCAGACTCATCTGCTCGGCAGTCCGGTTTTGATTTCGGGCAGCACGCCGGTTGGCTCGGTCGACTTCCTCAACTCGCGCAGCCTGGTGTTTCGAACGGGTTCCACGTTGCGAGTAGTCAGCGCTACGAACGGCGAAACGAGCTGGACGCGAGAAAACATCCCGCCGGACGCCATCGTGTTTGGCGATGAGTCTGCCTTGTCAGTCGTGCATGTCGGCAGCGGGCATTGCCAGTTGTTCGACCTTCGCACCGGCAGACTGATCCGGGAACACCTCGACATCCCGCTGGTCGGACTGCTGACAACTTATGGAACCGATCTGATTCTCCGGCAGAATCGCGGAACAACTCACACCATCAGTCGCGTTGCTATGCGCACGGGGAAGGTGGTCTGGGAGTACGAGTTTCCAAACAAGGGATCGATCCGCCCGGCAGACGAAGATCGTCTCGTTGAGTTTCACCCGGATGGCCGAATCCTGGTCCATGAACAGTCGACCGGCGAAGTCATCATTGATGTGCAGGCCGAAGAACAACTGATTCCGGGTCGGTTCTTTCTGCACGAAACTCCCACCGAGTACGTGTTATTTTCCGCGACTCCCCAACGCGGATTTCAATCGCGGATCGGACCGCTGAGTCAGCAGGGGACAGGGCAGGACAAAGTGGAAGGACCGGCGTACGGAATCGATCGCCGCACGGGAAAACTGATCTGGTCGGTAAATATCGAGCCGCAGTACCTCGCGGGAAAACAGCCATCGCAGCTGCCATTTGTTGTTCTGGCGTGCTGGTCGAGTCCGGATCGTCCTGACGGGCAGTTCTCACGGTCGGGACGAAATTTCCCGCTGCGTGTTCTGGATACTCGAACCGGCCAGACCATCTTTGCCAGCGACGACGCGGGCGATGGGGAGATGGTTTTGAATTATCTCAGCACCGGTGACGCTCAGCAGAAGCAGGCGTCAATAACGTTCGCAAAAACAGTGATTCAACTCGACTACTCAGCAAAACCGCCCGCAGCGGTCTCACCAAAGGATTGACGAAATGCAGGACGTGATCGACTACCTTGACCAGAATCGCGACGCCGCGCTGGATCAGCTCAAAGAGCTGCTGCGAATTCCGACGGTCAGTGCTGACTCAGCATTCGCGGCAGACATGCTTAAAGGCGCCGCCTTCGTTCATAACGCGTTGCACGATGCCGGGCTGAGTGTCGAGACGATCGAAACGCCGGGGCATCCGATTATCTACGCAGAATGGTTGCAGGCAGAGAACGCTCCGACCGTGCTGATTTACGGGCACTACGATGTGCAGCCACCGGACCCGTTGGACCTGTGGACGACTCCCGCCTTCGAACCGGACGTTCGAGACGGCTGCATCTGGGCTCGCGGAGCGACCGACGACAAAGGTCAGTGCTGGACTCACGTTTTGTCCGTCGCTTCCTGGCTGAAGGTTCGCGGTTCGCTGCCCGTGAACGTGAAGTTTGTCATCGAGGGCGAAGAAGAAGTCGGCAGCGAAAACCTCGACGTCTTCCTCGAACAGAACAAAGAGAAACTCGCCTGCGAAGTCGCGGTGGTCAGCGACTCGTCGCAGTATGCGCCCGGCATTCCAGCGATCACTTACGGGCTGCGAGGCATCCTTGCCTGCGAAGTCACGCTGACCGGTCCGAACCGGGATCTGCACAGCGGCTCGTTCGGCGGAGCGGTCATCAATCCGGTAAACGCTCTGTGCCGGCTGATGGGCAAGCTGCACGATGATCAGGGCCGAATTCAAGTCCCAGGCTTCTACGATTCGGTCATCGAGTTAACCGACGAAGAGCGCGCCCAGTTTGCGGCGTTGCCGTTCGACGAGTCTGAATGGCTGGCCGATCTGGGCACCGATGCTCCCTGGGGCGAAGCCGGTTTCTCGTCCAACGAACGACGCTGGGCACGCCCGACCTGCGACATCAACGGCATCTTTGGCGGATACTCGGGCGAGGGTCCGAAGACGATCGTCCCGTCAAAAGCAACGGCCAAGATTACGTGCCGCCTGGTGCCCGATCAGGATCCTCACCAACTGACCGAAGCGTTGAAACAGTTTCTGATCGACAACCTGCAGCCCGGACTGAAATTCGAATTCACATCGCAGCACGGTGCTCCGGCCAGCGTGGCAGACCTCAACAGCCCCTACATGACCGCCGCGAAGACCGCGATCGAAAAATCATTCGGCACCGTACCGGTGATGGTTCGCGAGGGCGGCTCCATCCCGGTTGTAGGCAGTTTCAAAGTGATCCTGGGTGTCGACACGCTGCTGCTCGGCTGGGGCCAGAACAGCGACAATCTCCACAGCCCCGACGAACACTTCAAGATCGAAGATTTCCACCGAGGCACCGCCGCCAGCGCCTACCTTTGGCAGGAACTGGCCAACGATTAGGAATGCCGGGAGTCGAATTACTTCTTCCTGCCGCCTTTGTTTTTGCTGCCGCCGGGCTTTTTGATCGGATCGTATTTCGGGTTGGGTGTTGCCGGGACGGGGGCGTTGACTTCTTTGCGCCAGGCGAGCATCGCTTCGTGAAGTTCTTTGCGTTTGTCGTTGTGCGATTTTGACAGGTCGTTCTGTTCGCCGATGTCGGCGTGCAGGTCGTAAAGTTCCTGTCGACCGGTTTCGAACCATTCGATCAGTTTCCAGCGGCCCATGCGGATGGCTCCGGCGGGAGTTGTGCGGAAGGGACCGCCGCTGGGATCTCCGGAACCGGTCAGGTAGCACGGGAAGTGCCAGAAGATTGCCGGACGTTCGAGTGACGAACCTGGCGAACTCAGCAGCGGGGCGAAACTGACTCCGTCGAGTTTGTAGTTTTCCGGACGCTTCGTGCCGGTAACTTCGAGCAGCGTCGGGTAAAAGTCAACGCCGATCACGGGCTCGTCGCACCTGGTTCCGGGCTTTGTCGCACCGGGCCAGCGGACGATCATCGGCTCGCGGATGCCGCCTTCGTAGAGCATGCCCTTACCGCCTCGCAGTGGATAATTCGAGGTCGCGCCGAGATAGCCTCCGTTGTCCGAAAAGAACAGCACGATCGTTCCGTCGGCCAGCTTGAGTTCATCCAGTTTTGCCAGCACATCTCGAACACTGTGGTCGACGCTTTCGACCATCGCCGCGTACGCTGCGTTCTTGTGGTGTTCGGGCGTCGGTTTGGCTTTGTATTTTTTGACCAGATCCTCGCGTCCCTGAATCGGCGTGTGGACCGCGTAGTGGGTCAGGTAAAGAAAGAACGGGCCATCCTGATTGGCCTCGATGAATCTGCACGCTTCGGCGGTCAGTCGGTCGGTCAGGTATTCGCCCAGTTCTTTGTTGACGAGGTTTGGATAGTTGTACGGACTGTGGTATCCGCCGCCGCTGGGACTGCCCCATTCTTTGCCGGCGATGTTGACATCGAAGCCTTGCGTCGTCGGGTCAGTTCCCAGATGCCACTTACCCATCGACGCGCTGACGTACCCGCTGGTGTGGAGTGATTCGGCAATCGTGATGAACCTGTCAGCGAGTACGGTTTCGTTCGGAGTTGGATTGAGTTTCCGCTGAGCATGGTTGCCTCGCTCAGGATCTCCGACCGTGTAGATCCCGTGTCGAGGCGTGTACTGACCAGACATCAGACACGCTCGGCTCGGAGCACAATTCGGAGCACACGCATAAGCATCAGTGAAGACGAGCCCTTCAGAAGCGAGACGGTCGATGTTTGGCGTTTCGTGACTGTCGCTGCCCATGAATCCGACGTCGGTCCAACCCAGATCGTCGATAAAGAAAAAGACAATGTTCGGCTTCTTTGTTGCTGACTTTTCAGACGCTGAGTCGGCAGCAATGACTGAAGTCGAAACGGCAAAACTGATCATCGTCAGAAGTGCTGCCCGGACAGAAAACACTTGAAGACCGGTGGAAAACGGGCTGCTTGATCGCGTCATGTCATGTCTCGTCGAAGAATTCATGGATGTAAGCTTGCGCGACAGTTCCAAGAAACCTATAGAACAGCATACGGATTCGAAACCGAATTTTGCTTCCTCTGCTCTCTCCTGCTCACAGCCTGACAGCTGCATTCAAATTCGCTGTTGGGTTTCGCAGTGCTACTTTGGCCGACCGGGAAGTTTCTGCAACTGAGTGAACTGCGAGAACTGAAATGCTCGGCCATAATCGCTATGAATCGTCTGAAATTCTGAGCCAACCCTTTTCTGTGAATCGGGTCTTGCTTAGAGTTCGTGGAACACTCGTTTTCACCAGGCGAACGCAGCGTCTCACGCAACAAGACTGGTTGTGAGGTCGCTCCTCGGTCAGGTGGGACAGACAGTTGTCCTACCTGAATAAAAACGTCGAAACAACAGTCTCCATCAATCTTGTGAGCGTCGATGAGAGTTGACAGGATTGGTTTCGTTGTGGCGACCAGCCACGCCAGGACGCAGTTTTATTCTCAGACAGAATGGAAGGAAGTCGACGCATGGCCCTGAAGAAATCGTCACGCAAGCAGCAGGCGGAGCCAGAAGGTCCGGTTAACCTGACGAACACACTGGGGCTGATCGAAAAGGCATTCGGTCAGGGCTCCATCATGAAACTCTCGGACGAACGTTCGCAGGCGATTTCGGGGATCTCGACGGGAGCTCTTTCGCTGGACCTTGCGTTGGGCGGTTACGGATTTCCTCGCGGTCGAATCATCGAACTCTTCGGACCGGAGTCCAGCGGCAAGAC
>JADHNX010000022.1 GCA_016779365.1 Planctomycetaceae bacterium | reverse complement strand
ACGATCAATTAGTCGTGGTGGGATTTCGGAGAATCTCTGAAATCGGGTGTTGAGGGGTGACAGGGGAAATCGTTTCGATACATAATGCGAGACGCTTCTGACTCAAGCAGGTGATTCTCGGAAATTTGAGGCTGTTCTGGCAACATGCCAGGAAACGCGAGCTACGAGTTAAGCTGATGCAGAGTTGAGTTGAAACAACGAAAAACGTTACTTCCAGCGGAGCTGCACAAAGGTGCGGCGGGCCAATCGGGAATTTCTGGACGGGGCCGAGTGACTTTGATGTGTCTTCGGCAGGACCAGAGTAACCGACACTTCGAAACCTGAGGCGGAATCGAGTCTGGACTTAAGAGCGTGCCACTTTACTGTTTGGATTTGTCGAGACTGATTCATTTTCAAGAACATTGTGAGGAGAGGTAGTTATGAAAACGTTCCGCCCGGTTCAGAAGAAGTTGCGACGCGGCTTCACGCTGATCGAACTGCTCGTGGTGATCTCGATCATCGCCACCCTGGCAGCCCTGATTCTGCCGGCCGTTCAGAATGCTCGAGCCGCCGCTCGACGAGCTGAATGCCAGAACAACATGAAACAGCTCTGCACCGCTGTCATGAACTTCGCCTCGAAGAAGAATGGCAAGCTGCCAACTCTGGCAGAGAAGATCGTTACTGGCAGCAATGTCTACATGAGCTGGTGCGTGCAGTTGCTGCCAGAACTCGACAACTCTGCCGCACGGCGAGAGTTCGACACTAATCCAGCAGGTTTCCCTGCAATCTCGATGAAGATGTTCCAATGTCCGGTCGACACGAACAATTTCCAGATCGATGGTGGACTGTCTTACGTGGTCAACGCTGGCTACCTGCCTGGCGCCTCATACCCAAACATCGATTGGACTCACAACGCCGAATCCGTGGCGTGGGTAACAGGGGCTGGCACATTGCCTACCGTTCGTGCGATTGCTCATGCCGCTGGCGTATTCTCGGCTCCTCTGGAAGGGTCGGACACATTCAGAGCTTCTCTCGACTACATTTCTTCCGGAGACGGCCAAACAAATACTTTGCTGTTTGCAGAGAACGTTCAAGCCCAGAACTGGCACATTGCAAATGTTGACGGAAGTGGCGGAAGCAACCTTCGCGATCTGGCATTCTGCGTTCCCGTCGTCCCTGGGACAGACACAACGGCAGTAACCACCAACCCTGGCATTGCATTGGAACCAGTCGGTGGAGTCCTGGCCGGAACCTGGGGGGGCAATATGAATACGCTTAATGCCTTGCCTGGTCAGAATATCATCGCTGCGAGAGGAACCTTGCCTCGACCGAGTTCAAATCACCTGGGAACTTCCATCTACGGATTTGCCGATGGTGCCGCGCGACAGATTTCTGACAGCATTACCCCCGGCGTGTACCTGCGGTTGATCTCTCCCAACGGTCAGCGTTACGGCCAGGTTGTGGCTGGATTGGAAAACTACTAACACGAACTTCTGAAAGTTTGACTCTGTAAAAGTAGTGAAGGCGGCAGCGTTTCGACGCTGTCGCCTTCTTTTATTTGATCCCAGAAAGAACGCGTTTAACTGCCTGTTGAAAAAAGCCTGACTCACCAATTCCATGTGTGCCACTGGACTTGCCAGTGAAGAATTCCGTACCAACGGCGATCACAAATTGCACTGAAAAAGCCAGTAGATCGTATTTCAAACGGGCCGTTAACCCGAATTATTCATGAACGTCGGTCTGGGACTCGCAACTCAATTGTGTGATGTCCAACTTTGGAGAAGCACTTGATTAACGGAGTACCGTGGGGCGGCCATATTCGTACGTCAGGCTTTCCAGCCTGACACCACCGACCGTCCTGCAAGTCTGGCTGCTCTGCAAGTCAGGCTGGAAAGCCTGATGCTCGTGGGCACTCATCGTTAAGAATTCTGGATCGTTCAATACCAGCTCGCATTGCCAGCGAGTGACTCCACACTCGCCTTCTGGATTCAAGCAGCTTCGCAGCCTGTTGTGAGAATTCTCCGCGCGCTCTGCTGAATCAAATCGAAGACAAAGGACCGAATCCTCCGCAAAACCTCAACGCACGGGGAGGTTCCGACCCAAGTCAGGATGCTTCCATCCACTCGTTGAATTCTTCCATGAATCTCGGGGCCAGAGTCAGTCCTGTTCCGTTCTTTTCGAGAAAAACGACTCCGTCGACGTCAGCGAGGGGCTGGACGATTTCCGACAGGTCTGCGTCTGGAAATTCGTCGGCGATCTTTTCGATGGGGACTCGCCCCTGAGCTCGCATCAGCAAGCCGATAACTTGCGAGCAGGCCGGGACGTCCATCTGCTTGAGGCGGTCCGCCTTGTGGTGCAGCATCAGGGCCAAACCGAGCATTCTGGGCGCGGTCAGGTAGAGCAGAGCGAGCACCTTGAAGAAGCCGTGGGCGACGCCTGGATCGAACAGCAGTACCCATCCGTTGCCGGTCGCTCGGGAAAAGTTCAGGGTGACCGTACCGGCCTCGCTTTCGCCAGCGAATCGGTACTCCTCTTCGAACTCAGAACCCCTCAGAAACTGCCACGCAAAAATCAAGGCCAGGAAGAAGCATGACCAGTATCCGACCGCTTCGTTCGACAGGTCGAAGAGCGGGCGAAAGCCGATCCACAGCGTCACCCAGATGATCCAGTAGGTCAGCCAGGCCATGATCAGCGACACTGGCAGCAGCACAACCGAGCCGATCCGGCAGTATCGGGTCGACCGTTTAATGTACTCAGCAAACCAGCGACCGAGTTTTTTCTTTGCCACAAAACGATTCCAAGTCTGAAACCCGTCACAGCATAAAATGGTCAGTCACCAGCTGACAGGATGGATGCACCACAATCAGCTCTTAGAATGCTCCATCCATTTTGATGAGGCTGCCGAAGCATATCATTAGCGTCGAGGCAAGTTGACCCACGACGAAACAAATGGTCGCATTCTGCCGAACGTCAACTTTGCTTGGATTCGGAAACGCAGATTGCAAGCAGGAGATTACTCAACGCGTTCCATTGGTACGACTCGGAACATCTCGTCGGTTGTCGTTTCGCCCATCGCGACGCGGATCAACGCCGAACGGCTGAAGTCGATCATTCCGTTCTGACGGGCTGCCTGTTCAATTTCCAGAGCAGAGGCTCCGCTGGAAATCAAAGACTGAATATGCTGGTCGACAGACAGCACCTCGCTGACACACATCCGGCTGGCATAGCCTGTGTAGAGGCAATCTAAGCATTGCCCTGGAGAATACATGACTCGTCCGTCGTCATCGGAAAGGTACCTTCGGACATCGTCAAACATGCTCGACATTCCCGAAAGGTCGATCGGTTGCCGGCAGTTTCGACACAACTGTCGTACCAGTCTCTGCGATACAACTCCCAGTAGGCTCGATGCAAGAAACTGAAGCTTGACTCCCTGAGCGTACATACTCTCGACAGTCGTCGAAGCAGACTGAGCATGTAATGTTGCCAGTACCAGATGGCCGCTGATTGCTGCTCGGACTGAAGTCTCTGCCGTTTCGGAGTCTCGAATCTCACCGATCATAATGACGTCGGGAGCCTGTCGCAGACTTGCCGAGAGCAGTGTTGAAAAATCGACGTGCTGTTTCAAGTTGACCTGAGACTGTCTCAAGCCCGGTAGTACATACTCCACTGGATCTTCCAGCGTGTTGATTTTCCGCCGGCCATCGTTGAGAGCCTGCAGGCAACTGTACAACGTCGTTGTTTTGCCGCTTCCAGTCGGGCCGGAAACAAGAATCAAACCACTCGGGTTTTTGAGCATCGATGTCAATGCGTGGTAGTCATGGGAAAGGAGCCCCAACTCACTCAAACTCCGCAGCCCCATGTCGCGATTAAGAATTCGACAGGTGATGTCCTCACCAAACATCGTCGGAATTGTGTTGACCCGAACATCGACTGGGCCGCGAGTTTCAGCTTCACTGATCCAGCGACCTTCTGAAGGCTTCATCTTGTCTGAGATATCCATTCCAGCCAGGACTTTGACGTTGGTCAGCATCCGAGTGCCGAACTCACGGCCGTAAGTTCGAAGCTGACGGACGATTCCCATGTGCCGCACTGCGATGGCGACAGCATCTTCTTCGCTGAGGAAAAACAGGTCGCTTGCTCCAACGTCAACCGCAAATTCGACCAGTGCTGTGACTGCTTCGGAAGGCGTCGTCTCAAACTCGCGGGGAAGCTTGCTAAGATCAAGAGTCAGGGTCAATCCGTCAACCATGCTGCACCTCTTGAGCAATCCTGCGAGCGTCGTCTTCGGAATGAACGATGCTAACCACATTATCAAGTTTGATCATGGTCAGAATTCGATGCACAACCGGAGACAGGGAATGCAGTACCAGACGCCCGCCTTCCCTCTGAAATCGTCTGTGAATGGAGATCAGCCAGCCAATACCGCACGAGTCGACGAACGTTGCATCAGAAAGATCGATCAGCGTTGTACTACGCCAGACCTCCGGTCCAACCAGTTCTTCAAACTCCGTTGTCCGCTCAGGATGAACAAATGTCTGATTGATCTGCCCGCAGATCGCCAACATGGCCGTGTTGTCCTCTGAGGAAAGACAATGAAGTTCCAAGGTGTTGCTCCTAGTTGCAGAAATCACTGATTCCGAAAGTCGATTGATGCTTTGAACAATGAATGCTCCGCACCTTCGATAGCCACTCTTGCGTGCTTCCGTGAGATTTCGACGAAGAAACCGAGAAGTTTTCAAGCAGCGAATGCCCGTTGAAGCACCCCCACGTAATTTTTGATTTTCTTATCAACCTCTTAACGCACGTCTGGTCGAATTCGAAGATGAAGATGGGGCGAGCTGTTTAAAACATGAGTCAGCAAGTGAGCCTTCCATAAACCGCTTGTCCCATCGAGCCTGGAAGATCACGATCTCAAAAACTGTTTCCACAACATGGAAATGTGTTGTCCCTAAGCGATTAGCCGAGGAAAGCACAATGAGCGATTCAACAATACTGGTCGTTGACGACTCACCCACTGACCGAGCGATTGCCGCAAAGCTGCTTTCCGGTCGCACTGGCTACTCGGTTCTGACAGCTTCCAATGGTCAGGAAGCGACAGAGATGATTGACAAGCATCCCCCAGCGATGGTTGTGACCGATCTACAAATGCCGAAGATGGATGGCCTGCAGCTCGTTGTTGAAGTACGGCAAAGGTATCCGCACCTGCCCTGCGTGCTGATAACGGCTCGGGGCAGCGAGGAACTGGCTGCTGAAGCGATTCGCCGAGGTGCGGCTAGCTATGTCCCAAAGCGTCGCATGGCGGAGATACTATGCACGACCGTTTTGCAGGTTCTCGCAGCGTCTCATCGCCAGAAAAAGCAACGCGAAATCGACAAGTTTCGAATCCGGCGCGAGTTCGAATACTGTATGCCGAGTGACGCGACAAAGATCGAATTGCTCGTTACGCGTTTGCAGCAGTTGGTCGCTCAAAGGTTTCTTCTTGACGAAATCGAGTTGATTCAAACCGGCATCGCACTTAGCGAGGCGTTGAGAAATGCCATTGATCATGGAAACCTGGAACTTGATTCAGAGCTAAAATGTTCTGGCGACGGGGAGTTTGAACGACTTGCCGAGTTTCGCCGACATCGTCAACCCTGGTGTGACCGCCGGGTCTGGGTTGTCGTCCGAGAAACCGCCGACGCGATGACTTTCACAATTCGCGACGAAGGATCAGGGTTCGACACAGTCAACCTTGACTATGACCCGACCTCACCTGAGAACCTAAGCCGTCCCTGCGGCCGCGGCCTGTTTCTCATACGGGAATTCATGGACGAGGTCACGTTTAATGAGTCAGGAAATGAGATCTCGCTCGTGAAGACCGCAGTCGCAACGGACTCGGCCGGCAGCAGAACATCGCCGCAAAGCACCTACACTGCGGAGTTTGCGGAGATCTGAAACATAAGGTTCATGCAGACTTGCCGCTCGCCCCACCGTAGAAATCAGTTCTTGTCTGTGTCTGTTCTCAGAAACCCCGCTTGTGCCTCAAATTGCGCAAATCCGTCCTATTTGATTTCGAGCTTACGAAAGTCCTGAGTCCCCACTGGCGGCAGAGTTCGACTACTCACTTTATTCCGGGAAATCGGCATATTTTCACAAGTTGGAGGGGCCGGGCGTTCGATACTTGTCAAAGCTGGCGGTCTTCGCATCTGGTTTACCGCTTTGTGACCAACGTCAAGGATGACGACACCGGACTCAGTCCAGGATGGTATCGATGAAACGGATTTCACTTTATGCAGCTTTGTGCATGGTCGCTCTCACATCGACCGGTTGCGAGATCACCGGAGGAGCGCTGATCACTGCGTTGAACTTCTCCAAATTCTGGGGAACAACTCCATTGATCCCGGTCAGCCCTTACTACAGCCAGTTGATCGAAGACACCTACCACGAAGAAGAACGATACGGCAAAGTTCCAATTCTTGATCAGGTGGAAGGTGACAACGCTCCGTTGTTCTGCCTGGACCCGCCGACTCCGGACGAAGTCGTACGAGCTTTGCCGTCGAGTGTTCGAGGAGCTGGCGGATTTGCCTTCATCGCCGAAACGAACATGAACAATGTCCGCATCGTCGTTGAGCCGATCGTTGACCGAGTCGACGAGTGCCGCTTCTATCCGCTGGTCGGACCAGCTCGGCTGCACCACTGCCACTACAAATGCACGGTTTACTTCGACAAAACCATTCGGTCAGACTGGCCGATCCCGATGACCCACACTGACCAGAGCGAGGAAGTTGTCTACATCGACCACGACCATCTGATTCGATGTACGGGTGCAGAAGGCAGCTAAAACCGCTTCTTGCGGCAAGACAGAAAATGATCCATTCAAACAGGCCTGGCTCTAACGAGTCAGGTCTGTTTTCGTTTTCCGACAACCTTTCCGCAGGCAGTCGGCGATACACGTGGCTGGGATCAAGGGAATGGCGATCCGCTCTGAGCCATTGCGAGTGAACATCGCCAGCAGAATCAAAACAAAATCGATTTTGAAAGCGACAGACGACATCCATCGACACGTGCACGATTCACAGCGTTGTCGAAGCTCGAAGCCGTGCTGATATTTTCGCTACAGGCCGCACGGTCGGGACCAATCGGACCAATCGAACGCTGAGTTACCAGTACAATCGGTACATCTGCGGAGCCTGATGATCGTCCGGTTATTTGGCGTTGATTCATCAACGATGCGAGTCTGAACGAGCCGAAACCAGTGGCGTGTTACCCAAACTGCCGCTGTAGAGCGGGGGCACTCCTGACTCGGGTCGGAACACCCGGATTCACAACTGGAGTGACTCACCTATCGTTTCAGATTTCAGGCTTCGAGGAGATTCCGGGAATGAAGTGTACGACTCTCACTGTCGCGTTCATGGTGGTGGCGGCAAGCCTTAGCAGTGCATCTGCTGGCTTGTTCGGTCATGGACCATCATGTGCCGCACCATGTGCGCCAGCTTGCGCTCCGAAAGCTGCATCATGTGCAGCACCTTGTGCACCAGCGTGTGCACCGAAAGCGGCTTCGTGTGCCGCCCCTTGTGCACCAGCGTGTGCACCGAAAGCTGCCTCATGTGCAGCACCATGTGCCCCAGCTTGTGCTCCTAAGGCTGCTTCATGTGCAGCACCATGTGCCCCAGCTTGTGCTCCTAAGGCTGCTTCATGTGCAGCACCATGTGCCCCAGCTTGTGCTCCAAAGGCTGCTTCATGTGCCGCTCCTTGTGCACCAGCTTGTGCTCCAAAGGCTGCTTCATGTGCCGCTCCTTGTGCACCAGCTTGTGCTCCAAAGGCTGCTTCATGTGCCGCTCCTTGTGCACCAGCTTGTGCTCCTAAGGCTGCTTCATGTGCCGCTCCTTGTGCACCAGCTTGTGCTCCTAAGGCTGCTTCATGTGCCGCTCCTTGTGCACCAGCTTGTGCTCCTAAGACGAGCTGCTGCGTTGCTCGCTCTGGCTGCTGCGAAAAGAAGTGCTGGAGCATGCCTAAGCTGAGCCTTCCTAAGTTCAGCATGCCAAAGCTCTGCATGCCGAAACTTCCGAAATGCAGCCTGCCTAAGCTGCGTCTGCCGAGCCTCGGTGGCAACAACTGCTGCGGAAGCTGCAACTCTTGCGGTGCCTGCGGACACTAATCGACGATGATTCTCAGCCCTCGGTTGTTTCGACAATCGAGGGCTGTTTGCTTTCCCCATCAAAGCTGCCAGTCACCTTTCCTTTTGACAATTCCGGCAGCACCCTTCTGACGGACTCTGCTTACTCGATTGGCATCGACGACTTAGTCAGCGAAAGCTGTCGTCCGAAACAAGCTCATCAACACTCGCGGCGACTGATCAAACAAATGGTCAGTCGCCGTTTCTCATTGGCCCCGAACAAACCCGCAAGGATTGCGGCGGAAGTTGGCCGAGTGCTTCATTCTGGCTGAAGAATCGGTTATCAAGGATGCTGTTCACGGGGCAGGCGAGGCTGTCCGACCTCTCAGAGTTCGTGAACCCACCTGCGTCGATCCCGCCGTTCGTCCTGAACGCTTTTCGAGGTCTCCGTGCAAGTCCGATTTCCAATCACAGTTTGCGCCCTGGTTGTTTGTGCCGTGCAGAGTTCGTTCAGCGTTGCGGCGGACTTTGACAAGGATGTACTGCCGATTCTGCAGCGTCGATGTGTCGCCTGCCACGGCCCCGACGACATCAACGGCAATGTCCGACTCGACACGCTTTCGACGAACCTGGTGAAGGATTCGGCTGCCGCTGAAACCTGGCACGACGTATTGAATGTGCTGAACCTTGGCGAAATGCCCCCCGAAGACGAAACGCCGCTCACCGCTAAAGAACGCGACGTTCTGGCCGGCTGGATTACCGAGCAGATCGAACATGCCGTGCGGGTCCGCAGAAGCACCGGCGGCCAGGTTGTCATTCGTCGGCTCAACCGGACGGAATATCGCAACACAATGCGCGATCTGTTGGGGCTCGACCTGAAGTATGGCCCGAATCTTCTGCCGGACAGTCCGGGCGAAGACGGCTTTACGAACAACGGCTCGTCGCTCGGAATGTCGGCTCTTCAACTGGAGAGTTACCTGGAGTCGGCTCGCAGCGCGTTGAGCCGAGCGATCGTTACTTACGACAAGCCGGTTGTCGTCGACGCCGTGGCCACCGAAACAACCACCGACAAAGTTAAGGGCAACTGGACCAGCATTCTGGGACGCTCAGGCACGTTCGTGTTTCGTTCCACCGAGTTTCCTGACGAAGGCGACTTCCTCATTCGAGTCCGGGCTCGCGCGATCCTGCCAGACAACGCCCCGTACCCTCAACTGCGAGCGGTCCTGGGGTACCGGGCTGACACGCAGACTCCGTCCGAAGAAGTTGGAATCCTTGAGGTCACGAGCGAAGAGTTTCAAGACTACGAATTCCGAGGTCGCCTCGAAACCTTTCCGATTCAAAGCCGCTCGCAGAGCAAGTATCCCGGACTGTTGATCTGGCTGGACAATGCCTACAGCGACGGAAAGCCCCCACTGAAACCTCGTCAGGAAGTGATCGAAGAGCCGAAAGCTGAATCCTCAGACGCGGTTGTCAGCAAAAACGAAAAGAAAGCAAAGCCGAAAAAACCGAAGACTCGGACGGTCTACCCGCTTGATCCGAGCTTTCCGAAGATCGAAATTGAGTCCGTCAGCTTCAAGGCTCCCGTCTTCGAAAGCTGGCCGCCGGCGCACCACACTCGCATTCTGTTTTCGAGTGACCTCGCTGATCGCGACCCTGTGGCCTACGCGCGCGAAGTTCTTGCCCGCTTCATGCGACGAGCGTTTCGCCGGCCAGTCGCAACCGACGAAGTTGACATGATGCTCGCATACTTCCAGGAAGTGCGACCGACGTTTGCGTCCTTCGAAGAAGCCATGCGTGAAACGCTGGCGATGGTGCTGGTCTCGCCCGACTTTCTTTATCTGGTCGAACCGTCTTCCGGCAAAAGTCGAACTCTGACGGATCACGAACTCGCATCACGACTCTCGTATTTTCTCTGGAGTTCGATGCCCGACGACCGACTGTTCGAACTCGCCGATTCCGGACAGCTTCGCGATTCGAAAAAACAGTCTGCGGAAGTTGACCGGCTACTGGATGACCCTCGTTCCTGGAATTTCGTCGAACAGTTCAGCGATCAGTGGCTCGATCTCTCCGGCATGAATCGGGTCGCCGTTAACCCCGAGTACTACCCGACGTTTCGCAACGAGCTGAAGCCACACATGCAGCGCGAGACTCAGCAGTTCTTTAACGAAGTGCTGCGCAGCGACGTGAGTTCGCTCGCGTTCCTCGATTCAGATTTCGCCATGCTGAATCAGCCAATGGCCGAGCACTACGGACTGAGCGGCCCGAGAGGAATCGAATTTGAACGGGTTACCCTGACTAAAGACCAGCAACGCGGCGGATTACTCGCTCAGGCGTCGGTTCTTCTCACCAACTCAACGGGCGAGGACTCGCACGCGATTCTGCGAGGCGTCTGGATCCGCAAACGGCTGCTGGATGATCCCCCTGCCCCGCCACCGCCGAACGTTCCCAATCTCGACCAACAGGATCGTGACACCGCCAGTCTGCCGTTGAAGGAACAACTGAAAGAGCACCGAGAAAATGAAGCTTGTGCAAGGTGTCACCGCAGCATCGATCCCTGGGGAATTGCTCTCGAAGAGTTTGACGCTGTCGGCCTGTTGCGAGACAGGATTCAACGGAAGTCGGGCAAGAAGATGCTTGAGTTCGACGTCGATGCCAAAGCAACGTTACCTGGCGGGCACGAAGTCGACGGTCTCGACGAGTTGAAAACTCACCTGTTGACCGAGAAACGCGAGCAGTTTGCCCGTACGCTGGTCAGCAAATTGTTGTCCTACGCACTCGGTCGATCACTGGAACTGAGCGATCATGAAACCATCGACAGGCTGACCGACCAGTTCATCGCGAGTGACTACCGACTTAAAAATTTGATTCAGCTGATCGTGGCGAGCGACGCATTCCGCACGAAATAGAAATTTGAAGCGACATACTTCTTGAAAAATGAATCACAGAGGACGAAGAGTAAAAAACGCAGCGATCGTGGAAAGCTACTTTGCAACCACGCTTCAACCAATGACGACCTGAGCGGTGCACTCGTGTTCCTCAGCGTTAATCCTTTCCGTCCTCCGCGATTAAGACTCCAGAAAGACCAGAACGATGAAATCATGGCAGCTTGATCGGAGAACACTCCTTCAGGGAGTTGGAGTTTCGCTGGCATTGCCCATGCTTAATTGCATGGGTTCAGAGGCCAGCCAGACGACGCGTCCCAAACGGTTTTGCGCGGCGTACTTTCCGTACGGCAGCGTCTTTCAGAGCGGCAATTCCGAGTTCGCCAACTGGAACTGGACGCCCACCGGCGACGGCAGCGACTTTAAGTTCGGAGAAATTCACCGTTCGATGGAGCCGCTGAGAAACGACCTGACGATGATCGAAGGTCTGTCGCATCCGAACGGTCGATCGATGGGCGGGCACGACACCGCCGACATCTGGCTGACAGGTTCAAAGCTGACCGGCAGTCGCATGAAAAACACGATGTCGCTCGACCAGATCGTCGCCGGGCATCACGCCGATCAAACTCGGTACTCATCGCTCGTCATGTCGACAGACGGCGGCGTGGGAGAGCCAACCCGGTCCAGTACCCTTTCGTACAACCGGAACGGCCAGCCGATCCCGGCTCAAAACAAACCTCGCGTCGTGTTTGACCGTCTGTTCGGCGTCACGTCAGACTCGGTCGATTCTCAGCGGTCGGACCTTCTGCGTACGGGCAGCATGCTCGACAGAGTCCTCGAACATTCGCGAGCCGTGCGCCGCAAACTCGGTCAGCACGATCAGAAGAAGTTCGACGAGTATCTCGCTTCCGTCCGGCAGATCGAGAAAGGTGTCGAGCGATCAAAGCAGTGGCTCGAAATTCCAAAGCCACGCGTCGACGAAGTCGGCCTGAGTCTGGACGCCGACGACTCAACGCCTCAGGAACTGATTCAGACGATGTACGACCTGATGTTCCTGGCCTTTCAAACGGACTCAACACGGGTCGCGACTTACCAGCTCGGCAACATGAACGGCGCGACGTCAATCGCCGGCAAGTTTCCACAGTTGCTTGGCCTGGGCAAAAACATGCACACTCTTGCTCACGGCGGAGCCAAAGGTAAAGGCGGAGAAGAACTCGGCAAGTGGCACCAGTTCCTGGCCGACCAGATGGCCCGCTTTCTGACGCGTCTGAAATCGACCGAAGAAGGCGACGGAACATTGCTCGACCACACGATCGTCCTTTACGGCAGCAGCAACAGCCAGACTCACCGCAATGCGAATTACCCATTGATGCTTGCCGGAGGCCACAAGCTCGGTTTGAAACACGGCCAGCTGATCAAATCCGACGAACAGACTCCGCTGTCTAATGTCTATGTCACGGTTTTGAACCAACTCGACATCAACTCCGACTCTTTCGCCGACAGCACGGGTTCGATGGACGAACTCCGAGTCTGAGACGCACGCTGTTCGACGTTGGCGACAGTCCAGCCGCGCTGGAAAGTTTGAAAAGCGAACGGTGCCATGAAGATTACTGATGTCCGAGCCTGCCAGCCGGTCACTCCGACTTCCCCCGACGACTGGCGAACGAGCATCGGGCAGATTCTCGTCGCGGTTGACACCGACACTGGTGTGACCGGTTACGGAGTCGGCGGCGGCGGGTTCGCGGGCATTCACGTGGTTCGGACCGTGCTGCGAGATTTGCTGCTCGGAAAGGATCCGTCGCACATTGAATCGCTCTGGCAGGAAATGTTCGATTCGACGCTGGCGTACGGGCAGAAGGGGCTCGTCCTGATGGCGATTTCCGGAGTCGACCTGGCGCTGTGGGATCTGCGAGGTCGAGCCGAAAACACGAGCGTCTGCGATCTGCTCGGTGGGACAAAACTGAATCGCCTGCCGACGTACATCACCGTCTGGGATAACGACGCGATGGACGAGGTCGCGGCGAGTCCTCATCAGGGATTCAAGCTGCATCTCGGCGGGCAGGTACCGGAAGAAGACGGCAGCACCGAGAAGTTTGCGGACCGCGTTGCCGACCAGCTTCGACGTGCCCGATCGGCGATTGGACCAGACCGGGAATTGATGGCCGACGCCTGGATGAAGTGGAACCTCGAAGAAACTCAGGCCGTGATCGCCCGCGTCTCCGATCTGAATCTGAGCTGGCTGGAAGAGCCGTTGCCCGTTCATGACGAAGCCGGCTACGCAGAGCTTGTCCAGAACTCACCGGTCCCGATCGCTGGCGGCGAGCACGAATACACGTCGGCAGGTTTCAGACGCCTGGCTGAGCAACGTCTTCACACCGTGCTGCAGCCAGACGTCTGCTGGCTCGGAGGCATGACGGAGCTGATCCGCGTTTACGAAATCGCTGCCGAGTTCGGCTTGCGAGTGTGTCCTCATCGCGGAGCCGAGCTCTGGTCGCTGCCAGCAATCGCGGCACTCGACAACGGTCAGTGCGATCCTCTGGCGGAGTCCGGTCGACCGTGGATGTCGTGGGTGGCCGGTCAACCGTTGATCGAAGATGGTTTCGTCGACGTTCCCGACCGGCCAGGCTTTGGCGTCGAGATTGACGAAGCGGCGATCACTGCGTATCCCACGCCGTCCTATGATGAATGGCGGAAATGAGAAATCACTTGCGTCTGACCGACCGACACAGAAGAAGTTCTCACGAGCGTTGACTACGGGCTACAAATCGGACTTGAAATGGATGATCTCCCGCTGCCCGCTGTCTGCATACTGAGCGTGCTCGGCGTCGCCAGCTTTCTTGTGCTTTCTCTGGCCGCTTACCGGGTCTGGCATCGCCTCCCGATCATTCCAGGGACTGATGAACCGCTGCCGGTTGCTCACTCAATTTCAGTCATCGTCGTGGCTTCGTGGATCGGTATGCAGCTCCTGACGCTGGTCGGCGAGCCTGTCAATACGGGTCGACTTCCAACGGTCGCGGACGTGCAACTGACCTGCCAGTTCAACGTGCTTCTGTTTCTGGCGATCCTGGTCCCGATGACCTATTCGACGGTCGGTGTCGAGGCGTTCGGATTTCATCTGAAGGAGCTGCGACAACAAATCGCGGACGGCGTTCTGGGATTCGCGGCAGCGGTTCTGCCGGTATTAGGAGTGTGGCTGCTGACGCTGCCCTGGCGAAGCACCAGCAATTCGCACGGGCTGCTGCAGCTCCTTGAGCAGGACCGCTCTTTCACGACATTGTTCTGGATCGTGGTCGCGGCGGTCGTTCTGGCGCCGCTGGTTGAAGAGCTGATCTATCGCGTCGTGCTGCAGACCTGGTTGCAGAGAATCTCGCCGCCGCGTGAGGCTCTGTTTGCCGTCGCGGTGATCTTCGCAGCCGTCCATCGTCTGCCGGATGCGATCCCACTGCTGCCGCTTGCTCTCGTGCTGGGATACGTGTATCAGCAACGTCGTAGTTTTCTGAGCGTCGTTCTGCTGCATATGTTATTTAACGCGGCAAATTTGATCCTCGCCGTGCTGACAATTCCAGCTCCAACGACGCCATGACCATTCACTGATTGCGTGCCTTTGCCCGGAGCCATTCTCAAATGGACCTGAAACTTCAAGACAAAGTTGTCCTCGTTACCGGGGGTTCAAAAGGGATCGGAGCGGGGATCGTCCGATCGTTCCTGGCCGAAGGGGCTCGTGTTGCCAACGTGAATCGCAGCACGAAAGAAGGGCTCGCTCTGGAAGCCGAGTATTCAGCCCAGGGAAAAGACTGCTTCTTCATCCAGGGAGACCTTACCGACGTCGATGCCTGTCGCCACGCGGTCGAAGCGACGATTCAGAAGTTTGGCCGCATCGACATTCTGGTGAACAATGCCGGAGTCAACGACGGCGTCGGGCTCGATGCAGGCCCGGACGCGTTTGTCGAATCCCTCAAACGAAACCTCATCCACTGTTACGCCCTCGTCCATTACGCGCTGAACGAGCTGAAGAAATCGCAGGGCGTGATCATCAACATCAGCTCGAAGGTCAGCGTAACCGGGCAAGGCGGAACATCGGGGTACGCGGCGGCGAAAGGCGGAATCGACGGACTGACTCGCGAGTGGGCCGTCGATCTCGCAGCAGACGGAATCCGAGTCAACACCGTCGTGCCCGCCGAAACCTGGACGCCGCTCTACGAAAACTGGCTGAACACCATGCCCGATCCGGTTGGCAGTAGAGCCGCCATCGAGCGCATGATTCCGCTCGGGCAACGGTTCACCACCGTCGAAGAAATGGCCGACATGGTCGTCTTCCTCGCCTCGCCACGTTCCAGTCACACGACCGGTCAGATCATCTACGTCGATGGCGGATACACTCACTTCGACCGAAAATACACACCACCAGTTGAGAATTGAGAGTTCTCTGTTCTCTGTTCAACGAGGCAGAATGACTGACCCGCAACCAGCTCGACCATCCGGCCCGCTGGCTATTATTGGTCCCGGTTTGCTTGTGGCGGCCACCGGCGTCGGCGCTGGAGATCTCGCGACGGGTGCGCTCACCGGATCGCGACTGGGCGTCGCCGTTCTGTGGGCGGTGCTCCTCGGAGCGATCATCAAGTTTGTGCTGAACGAGGGTCTTGCAAGGTGGCAACTCGCGACAGGCTCGACCGTTCTGGAAGGCACGGCTCGGCACTTCGGTCGCGCGGCGATTCTCACGTTTCTGGTTTACCTGTTCGTCTGGAGTTTCTTCGTCGGCTCCGCGCTGATGAGTGCTTGCGGGATCGCTGCTCACGCGATCCTGCCGTTGATGCACCCATCAACTGACAAAATCATCTACGGAGTCCTGCATAGCATCGTCGCGCTGGGGCTTGTTCTCGCAGGCGGCTACCGGTTGTTTGAAAAAGTGATGAGTGTCTGCATCGGCGTGATGTTTGTCACGGTGCTGGCGACGACAATCGCCATTCAGCCGGACTGGGCTGCCGTAGCGAGTGGAATTTTCATTCCGACGATTCCGCAGTTGGACGCAGGCGGTTTGAAATGGACCATCGGTCTGATGGGTGGAGTCGGCGGAACGGTTACCGTCCTTTGTTACGGCTACTGGATCCGCGAAGACCGCCGCGAAGGGTTGGGCGAGTTGCGAACCTGCCGCCTCGACCTGTTGACCGGCTACGTCGCGACAGCCATCTTCGGCATGGGCATGGTCATTCTGGGCAGCCGGATCGATGTCGACTCCGGCGCGAAGGGGGCCACGCTGATCGTGCAACTTGCCGACCAACTGGAAACTTCGCTGGGAACGATCGGTCCAACCGCTCGCATTGCCTTTCTGATCGGGGCGTGGGGAGCGGTTGCCAGCAGTATGCTGGGAGTCTGGCAGAGTGTCCCGTACCTCTTCGTCGATTGCTTTCGAATGGTCCGCACCAGGGCGGCAACTCCCGCTTCCAGCTTGATGGCGAGCGAAAACAACGACACGCTGATTCAAGACGCCAACGCTCACGGGGCTGACAGCAGTTCGCCGATTTACCGGTACTCGCTGATCTCCATCGCCACCATTCCGACCGTCGGCCTGTTCATCAGCTTCAGCCGAATTCAGCTTGCCTACGCCGTGGTTGGAGCTGCCTTCATGCCGATCCTCGCAATAGCTCTATTGTTTCTTAACGGAAGCCGCAAACGCATCGGTGAAGCCGGCTTGAATTCAATGCTGGCTACGATGTCTCTCGTTGCCGTCATCGCTTTCTTTATCTGGGCCGGCGTCTACGAGATCGCTGACAAATTTTAGTTCCGGTCAAAGACCCATGCGTGATCTTGATTGTCGCTTGGCTTAGTCGCAACGCGACCGCTCTGGTAAACATCTTCAAGCAGGGCGGAAGTTTGAGAAGCTGACCGACGTCCGACAGCAGCAGTTCGGCAAAATAACGCAGCTTCACCGACACGCGGCCACGCATCGGCCATACGTGGCTGGCCAAGTGTTGCCTGGTTTCTCCGAAACCTGGAAAACCGCAGAGGCCGCGTCATTCCCAACAATTCAGCTGGCCGCGACCGTCGCCGCTGTCGCAGTGCGAGTTTCGGAGAAACTTGCCTGCAACTGGGACAAAGAACAGGCTCACTGCCAACAGAACCTGGAGGCTCGACGTCAATCACTGAATCGTGTTGTTCCGAAACGCGTAGAGATGGCCGTTCGTGCGAATGTAGAACGCTGCACCCACGCCAACAGTCTG
>JADHNX010000021.1 GCA_016779365.1 Planctomycetaceae bacterium | reverse complement strand
TGAGCGTCTACCGGGACTCTGCCGACTACGAAGTCGTCGGCGTTGCCGAATCGGATCCGGAACTCAGAAAACGATTCACCGACCACCCGGCTTATCGCGATCTGAAATGGATGACTGAGGAAGAGCTGCTTAACGCTCCCGGTTTGCAGGTCGTCGGTGTCGAGACGGAAGTTCGAGATCTGCTGCCAACTGCTGAAAAATGTGTCGCTGCCGGGAAGCACATTCATCTCGACAAGCCGGCTGGCGAATCGTTGCCCCGGTTCCGAGCGATCCTGGATGAAGCTGCGAGGAAGCATCTCGCCGTCCAGATAGGATACATGTATCGCTTCAGCCCGGCCGTCATATTTATGAGAGATTGCCTGAAGAAAGGCTGGTTGGGCGAACCGTTTGAAGTTCACACCGTCATGAGCAAGGTCGTCCCCGCGTCATCCCGCAAGGGACTGGCTGATTACGCTGGCGGCATCATGTTCGAACTTGGCTGCCACATCCTTGATCTCACTGTCGGAGTGCTCGGCAAACCTGAATCCGTCCAGTCGGTACGGCAGCATGCCGCAAGAATTGACGACACACTTGTGGACAACATGCTGGCAACGCTCGTCTACCCAAAGGCGATTGCCACCATAAAGTCGAGCGCGCTCGAAGTGGAAGGTTTCGCGAGAAGACACTTCGTCGTCTGCGGGACAGAAGGCACGCTTCACATCGAACCGCTCGATCGACCAAATGTTCGCGTCGCCTTTTCGACAGCTCGCGGCAAATATCAGAAAGGCTATCAGACGGTCGAATTCGGCAACTATTCACGCTACACCGGCGACGCCGCCGATCTCGCTGCGATCATCCGAGGCGAGAAGGACGCCGAGTTCAGCTACGACCACGATCTGGCCGTCCAGGAAACGCTGCTCAAAGTTTGCGGCCTGCCGCTGAGTTGAGTCGCAACGGCGCTACATATTCGTTTTCGAATCGGACGCCGCTCCGAGAATCGACCCCAGGGCTGCGTTGATGTCGGCGTCGTGCGAGTGATCCTGCGAGTACACTCGAAAAATCAGAAAGCTGACGGGCAGTGTTCGAAACAGCTCGTCATCCATCAGCTCGACCGGTTCGGGATAGCCCGGCGTCAGCAGCCAGTTCTGGCCTCCGGCCGGCAAGCGAGCACTCGGTCGGTGATAATGCCGGGCAACGTCGAGCCGCAGCGGAATGTCCCGCAACTTCTTCGGCAGTGCGGAGCGTAACCGTTTTTCGACGAGTTCTTTTTCCGAAAAGATCGTCGTCTGCGCGTTCATCGCCGAGTGAAAGTTGATCGTTCGCTCGGCGGACATTTTCCAGGTCGAATCGCGATGAAGAATCGACTGCCACTGAGATCCCAACAGGGCAATCTCGGGATCCTTGCTGTTTACCCATCGCTGAACATCGACCAGAAATGTGGACTCGTTGAACTGTCGATAAGCGTCGAGGTTGTCGATCGGGTTTCCCTGGAAGAGGTGCTGCATGGTCTCGGAAAAAATGTCTTCCAGAGCAAGGTCGAGGGCACGCACCGTTCGGTGAAAATAAATGGTGCGGAACAGGTTCGCTCGCGTTTCGATGAAATGAACCAGTGCCGAACGGCCGCGAGCATGAATCGTCAAACCAGCCGGCGTGAAAAAGCTGTAATGCAGCAACCTTGAAAGATCGAACGCCTTTGTGTTGTAGCCTGACATGTATGCGTCACGCAGGACGAAGTCCATGTTGTCGACGGTGTAGATCCCGCTGAAGAGCGCTCTCAGTTTTCGCAGCCAGTCGGGATTACCGTCGGTCTCGTCGCCCGGCCGCGGACGACGGATCAGCCAGCCGATCTGACGAGGGTCGAGTTCTTCCAGCGGTCCCAGCTTGCCGTTCGGGTTGCGTCGAATCTTTCGAAGCAGCTCACCGAGTTCTTTTTCAATGATCACCGCTCCGATGTCTTCATGCGTGACACCAAACTGATCAAGATACTGGTCGTCAAAGAAATGCCCAAACGGACCGTGGCCGACATCATGCAGCAATGCCGCCATCCGGACCAGGCTTTCCACATAAGGACGCGACGGGATATTCGGACAAACCCCCGCCAGCGATTCGTACCAGTAGTCCATCGCCTTTGACGCGAGGTGCATGGCTCCCAGAACATGCTGAAACCGCATGTGCTCAGCCGAAGGAAACACGAACCAGGCCGTCTGTAACTGATGAATGTGCCTCAGACGCTGAACCCAGGGATGATCGATGATTGCCTGCTCGGCAACTTCTCCGGCCGGCAGATCGTCGCCGGAAATAAACGGGATGTAGCCGTGAATTGGGTCGTGGCTGAGACTTTCCGAAACGAAATCACGCGGCATGACTTGCCGTCTCCTGAGGGGAATCTGACTTTGCCTGTTGTGTGGACGTCGCAAGCGGTGGCCTGGTGAATTTCCAGAATTGCTCGGACGGTTCGGTGGAGTATAGCAGCCGCATTTTCGCTCGCATTGGTCCGGAACGAGGATCGATCGTTTGGCGGATTCGGCATTGTCCACCAGGATGCGGCCTTCGTTTCGATCCATTCCGTATCGCACAAGCATTTAGACTCGAGCAACCAGCATGTCATCCGAGCCGACAATTCCGTCTGGCAGAACAGCTTCACAAGAGAAACAGAGAGACGATCGACTGCGTTCGATCCTCGCCCGACTCACCGCAATCGCGGCGCCGGCATTTTGCGTGGGACTTGTTTCGACGGTGCTTCAGCATGGAGTTACCAGTGACGTTGTTCTGTGGGAATTCGGAATGTTCGCCTGCCTGGCAATGCTGATCCGGGCAGCGATCGTCGGTCTGAAAATTCACTTGAGCGGGGACTGGCTGAAGTTCTTTCAGTCGAATCGTCGAGCCTGCATTTTCGCGGCGATCTGGCTTCTGGGCTCGATCGTGCTGCTGGCTTTCGGACCAGTGCTGCCTGTCTGGTATGAAAGCAGTCGCGGTGCTGCGATGGTCGCCTGGTCGGAAATGTTTCTCCTGCTGATCGGACTCGCGCAGTTGCTGAAGTTTGTCAGCAGCACGACGAGCCGCAGTAATCCGGCCATGATCTTTGTCGTATCGTTTCTTGGGCTGATCATTGTCGGCACGTTACTGCTACTTTTGCCCGGCAGTGTGACCGCGAAAGCTGACGGGGCGAGTATCGTCGAGCGATGTCGCATTGCATTTTTTACAGCAACCAGCGCGTCGTGTGTGACCGGGCTTGTGGTTGTACCCACGGGCGGGCCGGACGCCTGGTGGAGTCGCTTCGGTCAGGTTGTGATCATGATCCTGTTTCAGGTTGGCGGCCTGGGAATCATGAGTCTGAGTGCAACGTTCGCCCTGCTGATGGGCAATCGAATTGCGTTTCGGGAAAGCGCAGCGGTCACTGAAGTTTCAGAAGCATCGACGCTCCGCGACGTGCGACAACTGCTGATTGCGATTATCAGTTTCACTCTGGCTGCCGAGGCGATCGGTGCCGTACTGCTGTCAACACTGTGGAGCGATCTTCCGTTCGGCGAACGAGCATTCTACGGAACTTTTCACGCGATCAGCGCATTCTGTAATGCAGGATTCTCGCTGACTGGACAAAGTTTCCTGGGACTCGGCACGCGGTGGCAGGTCTGGGGAGTCGTTTGCGGACTGATCATCGTCGGCAGCCTTGGTTTCGGCACCCTGCGGTCTCTCTGGACCACGGTACGGATTTCCTGGCGGAGTGCTCGGGAGCCGTCGTCTCTGTTCCGTCATCGCCGACTGCGAGAACAGCTACCGCTCGCGCCGAGACTTGTTGTCACCACGACGTTGATTCTTCTGCTGGGCGGAGCCTTCGTTTACGGACTGCTGGAGTCGGTTGGCGAGCAAGGTAGCGACTCGATCGGAACCCGCGTCGCCGATGCGTGGTTTCAATCGGTGACGTTTCGGACGGCCGGATTCAACACGGTTGACCACGGCGAACTCAACCCTTCGACAAAGCTGTTCTCGATCGGCCTGATGTTTATCGGAGCCTCGCCGGGCTCCACAGGTGGAGGCGTCAAGACGATCGCCCTGGCCATCATCGTGCTGGCTCTGGTCAGCATTCTTCGTGGTCGCGACCACGTTGAATGCTACGGACGGATGATCCCTGACAGTCAGGTTCGACATGCCTTTGTCATCGTGGCGATGGGACTCGGCGTCACGATGACGTCAACGTTGCTGCTGACCGTGTTCGAAGCTGACGTCTTTTCGTTTCTCGACATCCTTTATGAAGCGACCAGTGCCTTTGCGACTGTTGGAGTTTCGACGGGGATCACTGGCGAACTGAATCCAGCCTCGCAAATGGTTGTTGCCGCCACGATGTTTCTCGGACGTGTCGGGCCTCTGACGCTGCTGCTTGCGCTCGCCGGAACCAGCCAGGGAACGAATCAGTACCAGTATCCGCAAGAGAGAGTCTCACTGGGGTAGCCCGATGAACTCGAACGATAAAACGCTCGACGGTCTCAAAGAAGCATGGCGATCAGGATCCAGCCGCAGCTACCCAACAGGAGAACCGCCACAAGGGCTGAAAGTAACCACTTGTTATTGAGCTGCCAGATTCGTACGTCAGGCTTTCCTGCCTGACACATCCGCCCGCCCATCCTGCAAGTCAGGCTTGCCAGCCTGAGGTACGTGAGTAATCCACGTCAGTCAGCGCTTGAAGCCACGAGGCTGGCAGGCTTAGCAATCGGCCCGGTGGTCAGCTTTCGTTCTGTCCAGCGATCGAACCGTGTTCCCACAAGCGGGTCGAGAAGATAAAGAGTTCGGTGCTGAGTCGACCTTCGTCCTGCGGCCTGTTCCGTGAACTGCTTCGCTTCTTCAGTTTGCAGGATCGATTCAGACATCAAGTTTTTGATGCCGTTCCAGTTGGCTGGATCGAGCCCAACCTCCAGACCCCGCTGAAATGCGGCGAATGACCGTTGAATCCACTCTTCTTTGAGCGCGGCGTTGTTACGCGCGATTGTGTGAGCCATGCCAATGTAGACGTCCGAGGCAACTTTGAACTTTGCAGGAACGTCGCGACACTCTGCAAGCAGGCTGGCAATAAGTGGTTCATCAAACTTCTGGATGGGTTTTCCTCGTGGTCCGCGCCGCTGCCAGATATACGAATAAGACAAAACCTGAAGCACATTGGCGATTGTCGTTTCACCTCCTCGGCGTCTTGCTTCTTCGAGAACTTCAATGGCTTCGTCGTATTTGCCGCTTCGGTAGAGGCTGTATCCAAGGTTCGTCAGAACTTCGGTAGTATCAAGTCCGCCGGCAATGGCATCTTTGAACAGAAGAATTGCAAGCGAATGACTCTCGATGCCGGCGTGGCACAATCCACTTAACGCTGCTTTCTCAGGCGTCCCATCATTAAAGATTCCGGCGGCAGCACGCTCAGCCGCTTCAACATTGCCCAAATGAAAGTTGGCTCGAATCCACCCAAAAGTCGCACCGTCGTGACCTTCGTCGATCTGTCTTGCTTTGAGGAAGAGTTGCTCAGCCTTCTCAAAGTCCTGAGCCGCAAACGCGTCGTACCCACCCTCCACCAGTTGTGCGAGCTTTACCTCGGGAGTCAGCTCCGATTCGGCAATCGGGTTATTTCCGCCAAGGGTCACATTGTTTACGGTGTTCTGATTTCGGGTCGAAGGGACAAAGGCGACAGCAAGAATCATGGCCGCAGCGGTGAGGGTCAGTTTCAGAACCGCCGCCCGTCTGGTTGGTCCTGGTACATCGGAAACACTCTGAGTGACTTCAGCGAGTCTGGCGCTCAGGATTTCGGCGCTTTGCGGACGTTGTTCCGGCTCGTAACTCAGGCATTCAAGAATCAACCGATCGAACTCGGGCGAAACCTGCGGGTTAGTGAGACGGATGGACTCGGGACATTCACGCCGCCGCTCCAGCAGCATCTTCACTCCATCATCAGCCGGAGTCGCTACTCCGAAGGGCAGTCGGCCTGTGAGCAGTTCGTAGATCGTTGCGGCGAGTCCGTATATGTCTGTCTGAGGTCCGATCGAGCTGTAGCCTTCTCCAGCGAACGCTCGAATCTGCTCCGGAGCCATGTAGGGCAGTGTTCCCCCGACATTGGCCGGACTGGCAACAGCGTTCTGTCGGAATGCCACGTTGAAGTCGACCAGCGTCGGCTTTCCTTCCGGAGTCACTAGAACGTTGGTCGGCTTGAGGTCGCAGTGAACGATATTCTGTGCGTGGGATGCCGCAAGAGCCTCTGCCAGGCTGGACATCAGGTCTCTCGCCCATGTTGCAAACGTGTTGCTCGCCCACGCCGGCGCGGCGGATTTGATACTGTTTCGAGTTTTGATTTCATCCCAGACCAGCGATGCCGACGTCGGTCGTTCATTTCTGCCAGCGGCACGTTGCAAAACATCATTCAAGGTTGAGCGGCTTGTCAGCGGCATGCAGATAGCGGTCATGCCGGTTTCCGGGATCTGCCTGACGTAGTGGACAGCGCCAATCCCGCTATGCGTCAGCGTGGCCAGAGTTCGCGCTTCGTGTGTGTCCTGGCGGCAGATTTTGACGGCGACTTTGCGGTTCTCGTATCCAAGTTCCTTCGCCACAAACACTCGCGAGAAACCACCGCGTCCCAGAGGCTCAATCAGCTCGAATCCAGCGATTTGATCGCCGACAGCTGGCCATTGAATACCGTCTTCTTTGGGTGCCAGAACATTCTGGAACCAGCCGGTCATTTCCCGGAGTGCTTTTTCGAAGACAAGCGAGTCGAGCAGTTGTGACCGCACTTCTGGAAACCGGTCAGCAAACTCGGTCGCCGACAGTTCTTCGCCAGCGTCCCTTCGTTCGTTGAACTCTTCAATTGCAAGTTCGACAATCGCTCGGGGAGTTTCGAGCAGTTGCGGGAAGCGTGCCAGGGCCGCTTCCACACGAACGGGCTCGCCCTCCGGCCACTCCCAGATGACTCTGCTGACCAGACTGTGCTGTTCTGCTGACAGTGTCTGCTCAAAGTTTCGCTTGCCGGTTGCGGCGACAACGCTTTTTCTGAGCTTTTGCAGAAAACTAATCATCTGCTCGCGTCCCCATTACTGCCGTCCTCGGACGGCTTGTGGTGATCAGATCACTTTGCGTCGGGATCAGGATCATTACCGAACATTTCACGGAGCTGCTGAATCACTCGTCGGATTCCTCGGCTGCTGCGACCCGTCTTTGCAGCAACTTCGTCGCTCGTGTACCCTTGCCGGTGGAGTTCAAGAATGGTCCGTTTTTCGGTAGACAGACCTTTGGTGCGAACAATCCATTCGTCGTCGATCGCCGCCACCTGGCTGGGCGTCAAGTCGCCTGACGTGAGACCACCCTGACCATTGGCTTTGGATTCAGGCAGATCGCATTCCCGGTAGATATCGTTGCATTGAGCTCGCTGTTTGCGGTCTCGATCAATCAATTTGTTGCCGGCGACTTTTGCCAGGTACAGCATCAGGTGTTCCGGCGTGTCGATCTTTGCGACACGATCAATGTCCGAAAAAATCGAACCCCACACCGACTGCATGCAGTCTTCCGTTCCGTAGAGGACTCGCATTTTGCGAGTTCGGAAACGTCTTCGGATGGCCCGAGTGACATGCGCACCGTATTGATCAACAACCTGTTCCGCAGCGGTGGCGTCACCTTCGCCCAGTCGGCGCATCAACGATTTGAAGTCTTCTATACCGCCGTTCATTAGGAGTTGCCCGCAGTCAGAGACCTCAATTCAACAAGCCTGAATTATCACGTACACAAGCTAAAATGTTCAACCCCATTGCAGGGAATGGCACGAAGATGCAGGTTGTTCATTTTTACCGAGGCCGTGTTCGCAGGTACGCCCTCTGGCAAGGTCGCTGGCGAGCGACGTTCGAGAGGTTAACACCCGCTGGCGCCTGCTGAGTTCTCTGTCGAAACGCTCATTCGACATCCTTCTGAACGATCAGTTTACGGGCTGATTCTCTGTGCTTATCTGTCCGCATATGACATTTTCAGTCGTTCGCTTCCAGGTGTCACCGAACTTGCAACCGGAAAATTCCGTACAATCCCGACAATCGCTACAGATTAACAAGTCGGTCCGACGATAACTGTCGCAAGAGTCATGGTCTTATGCGTGAATTGCCGCGCTGAGACTGCCTCCGGAACCACCGAATGTCAGGGACTGACTGATGCGGCGACATCTTTGGCTCGCAATTATACTGGGAACGGTTTCCTTCTTTGGAATCGCGGGGTCTGCACAGTCGCAGGGGGTTTACCCTCCCGGTGGCGGCATGAGCCCCTACTCTCCCGGTGCGACAATGGGCGGCGGCCCGGTTGGCGATTATGCAGGTATGGCACCTCCGGGAGGAGCTTACCCAAGCTACTACCAGCCGTACCCATCGATCAGCCCGTATGAGCACGAGTTCAACCAGATCGCCAATCGCGGTGGAATCTGGGAATCGGAATCCGAAAACCGGCTCTCGTTGCCCAGTCGCTGGAAATTTCGCAGCGAGTACGTACAGATGAGGGCCGAACGAGGCCGCAATCTGCTCGGCAATCGGAACGCGCCGATCTACCGTGAGCAAATCGCGCCGATTCTTGAAAATGCCGGTGGTGGTGGGGGGGGCAACAACATCGACGATTACGTCGACGCTCTGCGGGGAACGAACAACGGAGTTGGCTTCAACCTGTACGACCCTGTCTCTGCCAAAGAACTTGACCGACCGGACATGCAGGGATTACGACTGACGTTGGAAGCTGAAAACGCTGACGGCTCAGGTCTTGAATTCTGGGGTCTCTGGGCCAAAGACGGCGATAACGAGTTTGATGCTCGCGACAACGTCGACCCAAGTCGCGGAAATCAACAGGCGTTTGTGCAAATGCTCATCGACGACCCAACGTTGCTGAGCCTGACCAATCCGCCGGCCAACTTTCCGGACCCAATCGAGATTCTTCAGGCCAACCTTTTGAATCTCCGAGGGATTCCGCTGGACGATGGAACCATTACGACGCTGGCCGACGGGACTACATTCGGTGGAGCCAGCGCGGTCTACGACCTTGCTTTCAAGGTACAGACTAATATCGAAATGTACGGCACCGGCGTTCGCTGGAAAGCAATGCCACTCTACAAGACATCGAGCTTGAACATTCGACCGAATGCCGGGATCCGCTACACCGCAGTGCGTGACCTGTTTGGCTTCTACGGAGTAGAAAGTGGCTTTCTTTACGATGGGCAAACCCAGGCCAACCAGCCAAGTCTTCCGGACGTAAAGATCCATTCATTGCCCAACGGCTTCGATGATGACGGCGACGGAATCGTTGACAACGCGGGCACGATCGAAGACCAACTTGGCGGCCAGGGTGGCGGTGGGGGCGGAAATCAGACTGCGACATTCAGTAGTGAAATTGACTCTTTGTTCTACCCCATCACTTCGATTCTGGACAACGATATTGAATCGCACCTCGCGGGCCCCGAGTTAGGAATCAGCTACGATTTTGGTGGTTCCAAAGGCTTCAGGCTGGGAGGAGCAACGAACCTGAGCCTTCTGATGAACTATCAGAGGATCAAGCTTTCAGGCGACAACATCTTCATTACAACTCGACAGGCTGATCTGATCGTCCCATCTCAGACTAATGCCACGCCGAATAAATTCAGCAGCACAGCAACGCACACCAGCGTTTCGCCGATGATCGAGCAGATGATTTACGGCGAAGGGCCACTCTTCCAATATATCCCGGTTCTACGACGCTCGAAGCTTCTGCGGAACGCAAACTTCCGAGCTTCCTACACGCTGACCATGATTGCTGAAATGACCCGAGCGAGTGACAGCATCATCTGGCAGGGCAACCCGTCACAGGGCATTTTCCCTGGAATTCAGACCTCACGGTCAACATTCCGAACGTCATCCTACAACTTCGGTGTCTCCTGGAGCTGGTAACTCAAAGCGAGTCTGCTTCGAATATGATCGGCTGATCCTGCACGTACTGTTGCTGATTCTGTGCCGGGAGCAAGTTCGGAAACGACGAAAATTGCACGCCACTCAGTGGCAGATTGGCAGGCTGCGAGTCCGGTGGTATGCTGCCAAAATGAACGATGCAGGCTTCGATTCATCTCACTCGGGACGATTTGGGCCGACGCGGTGGACGCTTAGAATTTGAAGCAAGCGTTTGTGTACTCGCTGCTTGAACGCAGTGTTTTAAACAGCTCATTCATGACGGACCGAAATCTCACAAGTTCGGCAGTACCCACGGCCTTCGGTACTCGGGACGAGTTCGCAGGGCGTTGGCCTCGGGATCGTTCTCGAAGGTTTCGGTTTTCGCGTCGAAGGTCAACTGGCGACCGACTCGGGCGGCGATGTTGCCGGCGTGGCAGAGGACCGATGCCGGGTGGCCGACGGTTTCCAGATCGCACGCGGGTTTGTCTCGCGACTTGATACAGTCGAGGAAGTTCTGAACGTGCGGCCCTTCGAAGCTGTCGCCCTTTGCTTCTTTGATCAGTTTGTTTCGAGCTGTGTAGGCGCTCCAGCCTGTGTTCCCAATGATGATGTAACCTTTGTCGCCGTACAGAGCTGCTCCTTCGGAATTCTGGTGGAATGAGTACGGAGCCCAGATGCGCATTTCGTAAGTCAGCAGTTTGCGATGCTCGCCGGAGTGGAATTCGTAGTTGACCTGCAGTGTGTCGGGAAAGTCCTGAGCATCGTCGAAGTACCACTTGCCGCCGGACGCCTGAATCTTTCGCGGCAGGCCGGGCAGTGGATCACCTTGAGCTTCGCACGCTGCTGACAACGCGGCGACGGCCATGTCGAGACGATGAACTCCGTCGTTGCCGAGGTCGCCGGTTCCGTAGTCGTAGAACCAGCGCCAGCGACCGTGAAACCGATTAACGTTAAACGGTCGTTTGGGCGCAGCTCCCAGCCAGAAGTCGTAATCAATTCCGTGAGGGGGATCGCTGTCTGGCGGAAAACCGATGGGGCCCTGCTTCGTACTTTCCCACGCTTTGGCGACCAGGCAGCGTCCGAGTGCTCCGGTTCGGATAAATTCCAGAGCGGAGATCAGCCGCTCGGTGGTACGATGCTGCGAACCCATTTGCACCACGCGTTTGTGCTTCTTCAGAGCGGCGACCATCGTCTGCCCCTCGACAATGTTGTGGCCGTCTGGCTTCTCGACATAAACATCAATGCCGGCCTGACACGCCATGATTGTCGGAATGGCGTGCCAGTGATCGGGCGTGCCGACGACCAGTGCGTCGAGTTTGTAATTGTCGATAAGTCGGCGGAAGTCTTTCTCAGCGGCAGGTTCGGAGCCCTGACGTTTCGCGACTTCGGCAATTGCTTTATCGCGCCGTCCGAAATCGAGATCGGCGATCGCGACGATCTCGGCGTTGGGGTTCGACGCGAACGTGCAGTTGAGTGAGAAGGCACGCCCGCCTCCGCCGACAACTCCAACACGGACTCGTTCACTGGCAGCGGCTTTTGCCACTTGGTGCCCCGCCAGTACGGTGGCGGCTGCGGCTGACGTCGTTGAACTCTTCAGAAACTGACGACGATCCATAACGGCTCCCTTTTTGCGATTCGGTGAGAAAACCTGCTCAGCTCGCGTTGTCTCAGCGGCTTATCGTTTCGCACGGCGGGTCGTTCGTCAAACAGAAAGAGCAACCGTCACAGACCGCCTTGTCGTGAACTGACGGGTCGACGACGGTTGCCAGACGACCAGAGCTTGCAGTTGTTTCAAACGGACGCGGTTCGTTTCACGCGAGACGCGATACCGGCAAGCACGCAAACGAGTGGAGCGTCATCCCGAATTCACTTGCTTGCGCCGCGTGCTGATCATTCAGTTTCGCAGGATGTGTCTCGGCATCCGGCACGTCGGAGCGTTGTACAGACCAGGTTTCTGCCCATGCACTTCAGAATTCAGCGCTCTTTGGAACGCGCGGAAACGGGATGCAGTCGCGGATATTCTGCATGCCGGTCATCAGTTGAATCAGCCGTTCGAAGCCGAGTCCGAAGCCAGAGTGCGGCACTGTTCCATAACGTCGAAGATCGACGTACCACCAGTAGTCTTCCGGTTCGAGGCCGCATTCTTTCATGCGTGATTCCAGAACGTCGAGCCGTTCTTCGCGCTGACTGCCGCCGATAATTTCGCCAATGCGTGGAACCAGGACGTCCATCGCTCGAACGGTTTTTCCATCGTCGTTACACCGCATGTAAAACGGTTTGATCGTCCGCGGATAGTCGAACAGGATGACCGGCTGCTTGAAGTGCTGCTCGGTCAGGAACCGCTCGTGTTCGGACTGCAGGTCGTGGCCCCACTCGACCGGGTACTCGAACTGTTGTCCGCTTTTCAGCAGGATGTCGACAGCTTCTGTGTAGGGAAGTCGGATGAACTTGTTCTCGGTGATGTTGCGGAGCGTTTCCAGAACTGTCTTGTCGATGCGCAGGTTGAAAAATTCCATGTCTTCAGTACATCGTTCGAGCACTCGATTAATGACATGCTGGACGAACTTCTCCGCCAACTCCATGTTGTCAGTCAGTTCGTAAAACGGCATCTCCGGCTCGATCATCCAGAACTCGGCCAGATGTCGCGTCGTGTTGGAATTCTCCGCGCGGAACGTTGGGCCGAACGTGTAACAGTCGCCCATCCCGCAAGCGAAGATCTCGGCTTCCAACTGACCGCTGACGGTGAGCGCCGCTCGTTTGCCGAAGAAGTCCTGACCGAAGTCGAGCTTCGTCTGGACTTCCGCTATACGTTCCAGATTTAACGTTGTGACCGTAAACATCTGCCCGGCACCTTCGCAGTCGCTGGTGGTGATGACCGGTGTCTGGATGTAGTAAAAGCCTCGATCCTGAAAAAATTCATGCACCGCCGCCGACGCGGCATTGCGAACGCGAGTGATCGCGCCGAACGTGTTTGTCCGCGGTCGAAGGTGAGCGATCTCGCGGAGAAACTCGAAGCTGTGGCCCTTCTTCTGCAACGGGTAAGTGTCACCGGACGCCGTCCCGTGCAGGATCAGTTCCTGAGCGTGAAGCTCGACTCGCTGCCCCTTGCCGGGTGAGTCTTTCACTTCGCCCGTGACTGAGATGCAACTTCCCGTCGTCACATCCTTGATGCAGTCGTATCCGGGAGTGTCTGCGTCGACAACGATCTGAATGCTGCTGAAGCAGCTTCCGTCGTTCAGTTCGACAAACGAAAAACCCTGTTTGGAATCGCGACGAGTTCGAACCCAGCCTCCGACTTTTACTGTCTGGCCTGGCTGGGCGTCCTTCAGAACTTTGGCGACGTGAGTTCGCACCATAACTTCGCTCCGTCAGTTGGTGATGCGCCGACGCGTGATTCGCAACGTCCGGTTACGATCAATCTGTCGTCGGCCTTCAGGATTTCATCGATTCGACAGCCGCCTCGCGCGTTTCATGCAGGTCCCATAGTCGATTGACCTGCGTAACTTCAAGCACTTCGGCGCACGGGCCTGTCGCGCTGCACACGCACATTTTCCCGCCCCGGCTGGTTAATCGTCGCCATACTCGAAACAACGTTCCCAGAAAGGCGGAACCAAAAAACTTTGTCCGCCCCATGTCCACAACGATCTGTGGGGGATCGGCCGTCCTGGCGATTTCCAGTAGCTCGTCCGCTGCCGCCAGCAGCGCAGGTTCATCCAGATTGTCGTACTGCTCGCCCAGAATAATGACGGTGACACCGTCGTATTCCTGAGTTTCCAAAGCTGACTGAGACATAGTTTTGCCCATCCACTCGGTTGCTGCCCACTACCGTTGTGTACGTGCCACTAAGAATAGCAACGTACGTTGTCAATGCCGAGCGAACTGCGCAGACCCCACTGGCCCTGACGTATCAACCCCACTGAATGGATCACCGGGGATTGTTGCCGTTTTGATGTCGCCGAGTTGTGGCCAGTTTCAAATCGTCGACGCCAGATTAAATGCGTCAGACAGTAGCTGGCCAAGTCGGACGATGAATCGAGCGGCGTCGGCGCCGTTGATGACTCGATGGTCGTACGACATCGACAGTGGCAACATGAGGCGCTCTTCGATTTCGCCATCGACGATCTGCAACTCTTTGCGACCGCGCGACATTCCCAGAATCGCGACTTCTGGGTAGTTCACAATTGGAGTGAAAGCCGTTCCGCCGATGCCGCCAAGATTCGTGATTGTGAAACAGGCTCCCTGCATCTCGTCCATCGAGACTTTGCGCTCGCGAGCCCGGCCAGCGACATCGGCCAGTTCTGTACCGATTTCTGCGACGCTCTTTCGGTCGCAGTCTTTGATCACAGGAACAAGCAGACCATTCGGAGTATCAACCGCGCATCCGATATGGAAATACTTGCGGTAGACGATTTCGTTGGTCTGCGGGTCGAGGCTGGAATTGAACTTCGGGAACTCTTTCAGACAAACGACTGACGCCTTCATCGCAATGGCGGTCATGGTGACTTTCGGAGCACCGGTTTTCTTCGCCATTTCCGAATAGCGACGTCGGGCGGCTTCGAGATCGGTGATGTCGACCAGATCGTGCTGCGTAACGTGAGGGATCACGTTCCAGCACATGCTGAGGTTGGCTGCTGCAGATCGCGAGATCTTGTTCATCGGCTCGCGTTCGACTTCGCCCCACTTGCTGAAGTCAGGCAGCGGTGGTGGTGCGTAACCGCCGCCTCCGCCCGAAGCGGCGCCGCCACCTTCCATGACTCGTTTTACGTGTGACTTAACATCATCCTGTGTGATTCGTCCGCCAGCTGCTGAGCCGGCCACATCGTGAAGGTCGACTCCCAACTGACGAGCCAGTCGGCGAGTCGCCGGGCCGGCCGGAGCCGGAGCGCGATCGTCAGCAGGACCATCGCTGGCAACAGGAGCCGGGGCTGGAGTTGCTGGTGCCGCAACCGGTGACGCTGGCTGAGGAGCTTGGGCAGTCGGTGCAGGTGTTGAAGCAGTTGCCGGAGGCGCGGCTGGTGCTTCTTCGACCGGTGCCGCCGATGCGGTGTCGGCGGCTTCGATGGTGAGCAGGACAGCGCCAACCGCCAGTGTGTCGCCAGGGTTGGCGTGAATCTTCACAACCTTGCCACCGATCGGACAGTCGATGTCGGTGGCCGCTTTGTCCGTCTCAACTTCGGCGACGACCATGCCAGGTTCGATGATGTCTCCCACCGAAACGGTGAGTGCTGCAAGATCGACTTCTGAGATGCCTTCCGCGATGTTCGGAATTTTGAACTCGGCCATGGTTGTCTCTTCTGGTCGTGAGTTGTGATCGATTGATTTCGAAGCAGGAACCGCAGGGTACGTCGCGACGCACTCTTCATTTCAAGCGTAGAGCGGATCGATTTTTTCAGGGTCGATCTTCAATTCAGCGAGCACCTGAGGTAGTCGGTTTTTGTCAAAGTTTCCGTTCTTCGCGAGCGTTGCCAGTGTCGTGTAGGTGACGCATTCGGCGTCGATTTCGAAGTGCCGACGCAGTTGTGGTCGAGTGTCCGAACGCCCGAACCCGTCAGTTCCGAGGATGACATAGTCGCCCGGGATCCATTCGCGAATCTGATCGGCAACCAGTCGAACATTGTCGCTCGACGAGATAAACGGACCGTCGATGCCCTTCAGTGTATTTTCCAGGTAGCTGGTTTTCGGAGCTTCGGTCGGGTGCAGACGGTTCCATCGTTGAGCCTGCATGGCTTCCCGGCAAAGTTCCGAATAGCTGGTAACGCTCCAGACGTCGGTGCCGATCCCGTACTGCGAAGCAAGCATGTCCTGAGCACGCAGGACTTCATTCAGGATCGTGCCGCTGCCAAACAACTGCGGACGCTGCTTCGCTTTGGCGTTGGATGACTCGGTGCTTCGCAGCTTGTACATGCCTTTGAGGATGCCGTCGTGGCAACCTTTAGGCATCGCCATCATCTGGTAGTCTTCGTTGTAAACGCTGAGGTAGTAAATCAGTGATTCGTCGTCCTGGTACATCCTTCTCATGCCGTCACGAATGATGGCAATGACCTCGTAACCGTAGGCGGGGTCGTACGCGACACAGGTCGGAACGGTCGTCGCGATCAGATGACTGTGGCCATCCTCGTGCTGCAGACCTTCTCCGTTGAGTGTGGTCCGACCGGATGTTCCGCCGAGCAGGAAGCCCTTAGCTCGTGAATCGGCCGCACACCAGATCAGATCGCCGACTCGCTGGAAGCCGAACATCGAGTAGAAGATGTACATCGGAATCATGTTGACGCCGAGGTTCGAGTACGCCGTGCCGGCCGCGATGAACGACGACAACGCTCCCGCTTCGTTGATGCCTTCTTCGAGAATCTGTCCGTCTTTGGCCTCGCGATAGTACATCGTCTGATCGCGATCGACGGGTTCGTAAAGCTGGCCCTTGCTGGCGTAGATCCCACATTGACGGAAGAGACCTTCCATACCGAAGGTGCGTGCTTCGTCCGGGATGATCGGAACCAGTCGTTTGCCGATCGACTTATCCTTCAGCAGGAAACTGAGGAACTGCCCGAAGACACCGGTCGTCGACCCGGTTTTGTCCACCAGCCGTTTGTCGTGAAATGCAATGCAGTCTTCGAACGATGGGATCTCGATTTTCTCGTCCGTCGGTCGGCGAGCGGGCAGAAAACCACCCAGCGATTTGCGTCGTTCATGCAGGTACTTCGCTTCGCTGCTTTCCGCCGGCGGCTGGTAAAAGTCGATGTCCTCGACGTCTTCGTCGCTGACCGGAATTCCGAACCGGTTGCGAAACTCCATCAACTCCTGCTCGTTCGCTTTCTTGACGTTGTGAGCCACGTTGCGACCTTCGCCCGCTTCGCCCAGCCCATACCCTTTGATCGTCTTCGCGAGGATGACCGTCGGCGATCCCTGATGATCTACAGCGGCTTTGTACGCGGCGTAGACCTTTTCGGGGTCGTGACCGCCGCGGTTCAGTTTCTCCAACTGGCTGTCGGACATGTGCTCGACCATCTTCTTCAGCTCTGGCGAGTTGAAGAAGTGCTCGCGGATGTACGCCCCCGACTCGACGGAATACTTCTGGTACTGCCCGTCGACGACTTCGCCCATCCGTCGCACCAGAATGCCGTCGTCATCGGCAGCCAGCAGTTGCTCCCAAAGTCCGCCCCAGATGACTTTGATCACGTTCCAGCCGGCGCCTCGGAAGGCCGCTTCGAGTTCCTGGATGATCTTGCCGTTGCCTCGAACCGGGCCATCGAGACGCTGCAGATTGCAGTTCACGACAAAGATCAGATTGTCGAGATTCTCTCGCGATGCCAGTGTGATTGCCCCCAGGGATTCTGGTTCGTCGATTTCGCCATCGCCCAGGAAGGCCCAGACGTTCGACTTCGAAGTGTCCTGCAGACCGCGATGTTCGAGGTACCGGAGGAACCGGGCGTGGTAAATGGCGGTGATCGGGCCGAGGCCCATCGACACGGTGGGGAACTGCCAGAAATCCGGCATCAGCCACGGGTGAGGATAAGACGACAGGCCGCCGCCGCGTGGGATCTCGCGTCGGAATCGCAGCAGGTTGTCTTCGTTAAGACGACCTTCCATGAACGCTCGCGAGTAAACACCGGGCGACGAGTGTCCCTGGAAATAAACCATGTCGCCGGA
>JADHNX010000020.1 GCA_016779365.1 Planctomycetaceae bacterium | reverse complement strand
CCCCAGGGGTGTGGTGCGTCAAGACGCACCCTACGAGTTTGAACGTCGGACTTATCGGAACTTGACCGAATTCAGGAAGGCTCGGACGTTGTCTTTTTCACTGGAGACGACGTCCGGGTCGCCGACCAGTTTGAAGAACCAACCGGTGTCACCTTTGACGACGATCGCTCCGATGATCGATTGCTTCTCTCCGGAAATGACGATCAGACTGCCAGACTCGCCACCGATCGAAATGTCTTTCACTTCGTTCGCCAGTTCCTCTTTACTCAGACTCTTCAGGCCGGCCTGACCTCGCCAGCGGTTCACGTTCAGAGCCACGTCTGAACCAGCTGCGGCAAGCGACGAAACGTAGAACTCGGCGGTTTTCCCATCCTGATCGATGTTCCACGAAATCTTCCGAAACGGCTTCAGACTGCCGGAAACCCAACCGTCCGGCACGTCAAAGCTCATTTCAGGAATGGACGTCGGCGCTCCCTGGCCAGCGACACTCGGCTTCGAGTCGCCGCCACCGGTTGGCGGATGTCCTGGCGGCAGCGTCGGGCCAGCGGCAGACGGATTGCCCGGTGCTGCCGGTCGACCCGCTGTCGATGCTCCGCTGCCAGGCGGCGCCGGAACTTTTCCGGACAGGTTCACCCAAGTGATGGTCGTTCCGTCTTCCAGATCAAACTGATGGAAATCGTCGCCCGCTTTCATCTCATCAAGTGTTTGCGTTGCGAGACCGAGCTGGCCTCGCCACCGGTTCACGTTTGGCAGGATGTACTCGTCAGAAGCCGGAGCGTCGTTTGGCAGAGCGATAACTGAACACTCGACTTTTTCCGCCGGATCGCCAATCACGAACGTCGCCGCTCGCATGCCGGAGCCACCTTGCTCGGTCCATCCTTCGGGAGTCTTCCAGACGGGTTTGCCGTCGGCGATTTTCAACGTCTTCAGCAGCGATTCAAACTTCTCGACCTGACCGACCACTGCCGCTTCGACACCGGAAATCTTGAAGAACCACCCCTGCCCGCCCGCCGGCACAATCGCCGCCAGCATGCGACCGTCGACTTTTTCGGACGACGTCGCAGCGGCAGGTCGATCAGGAGCTGCCGCTGAAGCAGTGGGCACATCCGGAACGTCGCTCGCTGCCGTCGACGGTTTCGGAACTAGCCGTCTGGTGATCTCGGGTGCTTCGGTGCAGCCTCCGACGATGACGAGCATGGCCACGGCAACACAGAATGGATGGGTTCCTGACGAGGCGGCAGCCGATGTCGAGAACGATGTGTCCCGGCGTAAAGTCATTGTGGGATCGCTTTCGAAAAGTCGCTCGCGAGCTGAGAGGCAGGGACGGTGTCCGACAGTCTGGAGTCGGAACATTGCCGAAAGTATCAGCGTTGAACGATTGCAATGTGAAATCAGCGAGGCGGGATAAAACGGGCGGGACTTTGAAATTGTCGTCAGCAGGCAGCAACACTTCTGATTCAGCCCCAGACGGACGACTCAACTCCTGACACGACAGCAGTTTCTGACGAATCAACCAGCGGCGACAAGCGACTCACTATATCTAGTGAGCTGGCAGACGAAAAGCACATGACGTTTTCGACGAATTCCGTAATTCTGTGGAAATTCCGTCTTCGAACGATCGCGCCGGCTGCAACTCCTCTGCCGGCTCCAGGTTTCAGGCTGACGTTCGTGGCGCTCCGGTTCTGCGGCTATTGCGGTTCGGGCAAACCACGTCGACGTGAATGCTGGCAGAAACCCTGCGGATTCATCAGGCCCATCGCGTGCCTGTTGTATGTTTGCCGGTTCGAACCTCGCTGGTTCCAGGCTGAGTTGGCGTATTTCCCGTCGGACCAGTTCCAGCGGCGGCGTCTGTTTTCCACCTCTGAGTCGACAGTCCAGGGCTCCCGACATGTCCCGATCCGATGCACTGCTTCGCCTGCATGAGCGTCTTGCCGCTCGCTGCGTCGAACTTCGAAAGAAATTATCGCTCGAAGATTCCCGCGATGAGACGTCCGAGACATCGCGGCTCAACGTTGGCGATCTGGGTGACGTCGCCAATGAAGGAGCGGTCAACGAGCTGAACTCTCAGCTGGCATCCATCGAGAATCGCGAGCTGTTCTTCATTCAGCGGGCAATCGTGATGATCCGCGAAGGGCGGTACGGCACGTGCGAAGGTTGCGACGGACCGATTCCAATCGCTCGGTTGAAGGCGTTGCCTTACTCGGTGATGTGCGTTGAGTGCCAGCGTTCTCACGAAGAGAGCGGTGTCACCGAGGTCGAAGACGTCGACTGGGACAAAGCCTGCGACTACGAAAACCGACTGAGCGAACAGGAATTCACATTCGACGATCTGAAGTTTGACCGCTAACCAGCGAGTTCTGCTGAGCTGAGTTTTCGAGACCGCCAGCGATCGCCAATTCACCTGACTGATTGATAATCGGGCCTGTTTACCAACGGAGCTGCCGGATGAAAACGACTCGCTCGACACTGTTGTGCTGCTGTGGCATCGCCCTGGGATTTGGCTTCGGAGCGGGTCTTAACTTTCACGGGCCGGTCGCGGCGGTTCAGGCGGAATCTCTGACCGCAGGCGAGTCCGCAAAGTTATACCGCGAACTAGATGCCGGCGGATCGTCGCTCGCCGACACCAGCAAAGTGCTGTCAAAGATCGCTCGCGTTGTGATGCCCAGCGTTGTCCACATCAACAGCTTTCGGAAAGTGTCAGGGCGAGGGCGAGTCGAAGAAACTGGCTCCGGCGTCGTCATGAGCAGCTCCAAACGCCCCGGCCAGTACATCATCACCAACCGGCATGTCATCAACGATGCGTTGCCGAATCTTGACTCGATCGCGATTCACCTGCCCGACGGGCGAGTCATCAATCCGCGTAAAGTCTGGAACGATCCGTACAGCGACATCGCCGTCATGGAGGTCGAAGCGAGCAATCTGGAACCGCTCCGCTGGGGCGATTCCGACCACCTCAACATTGGTAACATCGTGCTGGCCTGTGGCAGCCCGTTCGGGCTCAGTCAATCCGTCACGATGGGCATCGTCAGTGCTCGCGGACGAAGTTCGCTGGGCATCGGAAATCGAAACGGCGTGCTCAATCAGGACTTCATCCAGACTGACGCCGCGATCAACCCTGGCAACAGCGGCGGACCACTGATCGATCTGCAAGGCAAACTGATCGGCATCAACACGGCGATCGCGTCGACTCACGGCGGCAATGAAGGCATCGGCTTCAGCATTCCGAGCAACCTGGTCCGACGAGTCGTCGACCACCTGCTGGAATTCGGAACCGTTCGTCGAGCTTATCTCGGAGTCAAACTGGACGATAATTTCGACTACGAGGCCGCCGAGAAACTTCTTCTCTATCGAGTCCGAGGAGCCAGGATCCTGGAAGTCTACGACAACACACCGGCAGCCCTGGCCGACCTCCGGTACAACGACATCATTCTCAGATTCAACGGCAAAGAAATTCTGGACGAAAGCCACCTGATCAACCAGGTCAGCCTTTCCGACACTGGCGGCAAGGCCGAAGTCGTCGTCTGGCGAGGCGGCCGAGAGGTCACAATTCAGGTCGACCTGACCGACCGACCGGTTAACGAAAACTAGCGATGTCCGACGCGTGCTGCTGAACCGGGAGTCGCGACTGTCCGAGCCAGTGGCGTACCTTTTCAGAGGGTTGATAGACTTTGCTTTTGCAGAGTTCAACTTTCTTCGAGGTATCAGGCCGTCATGCTGACCGTCACTCAGGCTCTGGATCAAATTGTGCGCGAGGTCGGCGCGTTTGCACCGGAGTGGGTCGCGCTGAGCGAAGCCCTTGGACTGATCACGGCAGAGAGCGTCATCAGCCAGGAAAACTCGCCGCCGTTCGACAAGTCGCTGATGGATGGCTACGCCGTTCTGAGTTCTGACATTTCTGGCGGCAAGCGTGAACTGGCCGTCGTCGACGAAGTCACCGCCGGGCGAACGCCTTCATGCGATATTGTCTCCGGACAGGCAACCCGGATCATGACCGGAGCACCGACGCCGCCCAGCGCCGACGCTGTCGTGCCGGTCGAGAAAACCGAACTGAGCGACGGCGACTCTACCCGCGTCAGAGTTCTGCTCGACGAGGTTGATGCCGAGAGAAACATCATCCGACTTGGTACCAACAAACGAGTCGGTGAAGAAATCCTGTCCAGCGGTCGCCGGCTGCGTGCCCAGGAACTGGCCGCTCTGGCCGAACTCGGTGCCGCGAAGGTCTCGGTCCGGCGAAAACCGCTGATTGCCGTCCTGGCGACGGGCGACGAACTGGTCACCACCGATCAGACGCCGGGACCGGGGCAGATTCGAAACTCGAACGAGACCATGCTGTGCGGTCAGGTCAGCAACGCGGGCGGAGTTCCCGTGCCGCTGGGGATCGCTCGGGACAACCGCGACGACCTGCGGCGTCACATTGAAGAAGGTCTCAACGCCGACATTCTGCTGCTGTCCGGCGGCGTTTCGGCGGGAAAACTCGATCTGGTGCCCAGTGAACTCGAGCGAGCCGGCGTCGAGCAGGTCTTTCACAAAGTTCGCGTCAAACCGGGGAAGCCTGTCTGGTTCGGAGTACTCCGTCGCGGCAGCAACTCGTGTCTGGTATTCGGGTTGCCGGGAAATCCGGTCAGCAGTATGGTCTGTTTTGAACTGTTCGTGAGGACGGCAATCCGTCGCCTGACCTGTCAGTTTCCGGCGACCCCACAATCGCTCACGGCACGGCTGACGCATTCGCACTCCCACAAGGATGATCGGGAGACGTACTTCCCTGCGACAGTCGAGTGGACGGTGGACGGCCCGACCGTGCGACTGATGAACTGGCACGGCTCGTCCGATCTGCAGTCGACAGTTGATGCCGACGCGATGGTGGTTTTTCCGCCGGACCCCAAAGAGTACGCCGTCAACGATCGAGTCAAAGTCGTCCTTTGGGATGCCTGAATTAAACATCGATTGTCTTTGAGTTTTTAGTCGGAGAAATCAATCGCTGAGAGCGCAGAGAAAAAACGCTGAGAGACGGAGAGACCTCAGCGAGCTTCACTCTGCGGACCTCTGCGATTTCAATTTTTCGAATTGCTGAACGAGTCAAACAACTGACACTTCGACTCGCTTTTCCACGCTCCATGGATGGACGCAATGGCCACGCAAATCCTGCCTCAGACCTCGCCGACCGGACTGTCCTCAACGATGAACCCCGCGTCTGCGAAAAGGCATGAACCAACGGTTCGAGAGATTATCGAAGCAGCTCGTTCCGCACCGGCTCCAATCCGGGGAGTCATTGCCTGCACGCTGACGACGGCTGCTCTGTTGTGGGGAAGTTTCACGCCGCTCGACTGGGGATGGCTCGGCTGGATTGCTCTGTCGCCGATGCTGATGCTCGTCCGGCTCGAACGACCAACGCGTTTCATGTACCCCGTGGTGTACGCCTCGAGCCTTATCTGGTCGCTGGCCACGCTGCAGTGGATGCGGCTCGGCGATCCGGCGATGTACATCGCCTGGGTGGCGCTGTCGGCTTATGTGGCGATGTACTTTCCCGTTTGCATCGCAATTTCCCGAGGAGCCGTGCACCGACTCGGTCTGCCGATGCTGGTCGCCGTGCCGATCGTCTGGACGGGACTTGAGTATCTGCGAGCCACTTTGATGACCGGCTTCGCCTGGTACTTCATCGGCCACACTCAGTACGCATGGCCGGAGATGATTCAGGTCAGCGATCTGGTTGGTGCTTACGGAGTCAGCTTTGTCGTGGTTCTGGTCGCGACGTGCGTCGCCGGTCTGGTGCCGCTGGCCTGGCTCGAACGTCTGAAACTGTTTCCGCCGGTTGAAGTACCGACCGACTTTGCTCATCTGCCTGCCGAAGAGATCGTCGTTCAGAACTCAAGCCGAGCCGAGTTCCGTCGCCCCTGGTTGAACCTCGGTCTCACGCTGGCCGTGGTCGCTGCCGCCTTCGTCTACGGAGTCGTTCGACGCGGTCAGGCCGACTTCAAACCCGGTCCGCGAGTCGCGCTGATTCAGGGGAATTTTCCGGTCAGGCTGAAACATTCACAGGACGAATACGCAACAATCTTCCGCTACCACGACGCGCTGACCGGCATGGCTGTGCAACATCAACCGGACCTGATCGTCTGGCCGGAAACCATGTTTCGCTGGCCGCTGAAGATCGTTGAACAGGACGTCGAAGAGGCACACCTGCGAGCCATGGCGCCACCCATCGACCTGACAGAACAACACCGCTGGGTTGATGACTGGAAGGATCCGACAGTTCGAGCAACGTTGCGAGAAATGAGCGAACGAGCCAACGCGGCAATGATGATCGGAATCGACACTTGGATCGCCGGTCAGGACCAGATTCGACGGTTCAATTCAGCGGTCATGGTCACCCCCGAAGGCGGCGTCGGAGACCGCTACGACAAAATGCACCGCGTGCTTTACGGCGAGTACACACCGCTCAAAGAAGAGCTTCCGATTCTGGCAGCGCTTAGCCCTTTAGGTGACAACGGGGGACTTTCCAAGGGTGAGTCTGCCAAAGTCTTCGAATACGGCGGCTGGAATTTCTCGCCGATCATCTGCTTCGAAGACACGGTCCCGCACCTGGTTCGCGACATCGCCAAAGGTGCTGAAGTATCCGACCAGAAAGTCGATGTCTTCGTGAATCAAACCAACGACGGCTGGTTCGTTTACCTGGATGAAGCTGGTGTGTCGGAAGGTTCCAGCGAGCTGAATCAACATCTCATCACGGCCTCGTTCCGCGCTGTAGAAACTCGCACGCCTCTGGTCCGAGCGGTAAATACTGGCATCTCAGCGGTGATTGATGGCGACGGCGTGTTGATTGAACCCAACGTGTTTATCAATGGCGACGCCGAGACTCGCGAAGAGTCCATCTCGACCATGCGCGACCCGGCCACCGGTAAACTTCGCAAGTCGCTTAACGCGGCTATCATCGCCGACGTGCCGCTCGATTCTCGCAGCAGCTTCTACGTCGCACACGGCGACTGGTTCGCGCAAGGCTGCTGCGTCGGCGCGTTGTTCTTCAGTTTTGTCTGCCCGTTTCGTCGACGGCAGCAGGTCTGACGCCTCAGAACCAGCAGGACACCGCCAATCGGTGGTCGCTGGACGTCGCTCGAAATCGCTGACCGTGCCGCGTAGAGAATCCGCACAGACGGAACTCCGCTGCCCGTCGCGTCGCCTAAATCGTGTCGAGATCTCGAAAGTTTTCGGACCGAGGTCGTTCTGTAAGGCACATACCTCCTACACAGTTTGAGGGGAATGCCGCACGAGCCGGTAGAACCGGTCTCAGGCCAGGACAACCTTGTTGTTTTTGGGCCGCACGACAACACCGAGTTCTTTAACTGCACCTAAGATTGACAACACCGACACGCTGAATCATGGGGGGATGAATCACGATGGTTGCGCTTGTACACAACTTGAAACAACAGACGGATCATGGGATCCTGGATGAAATCCAAAAGGTTCACTGCTACTCGCTGTTCGTCGAGCATCGAGGACGATGGATTCTCGGCAGTAAGAGCGCTTCGAAACGCGAAGCCCGTGAATCAGCGATCCTCGCGTTCAAGCGATCGCGTCTGCCCGTCGAAATTCGTCTGGACGATGGCACCGTCGTCTTCGGCCTGCGAGCCGGCTATCCGGACGTGGTCAACGATCTGACTGAATAGGTCTGTTCAGACACTGAAGCTGAAATCTGAAAAGCCCGCTCGATTCGCCTGTCTATCGAGCGGGCTTTTTCCATGCGCCGTGCCGGCATCCCGCAGGTCAGACTCTGCCTGACGAAGTGTGCAGCAGACAATTTCGATCGTCAGTTCGAACTCCGTCAAGCAAAGCCTGACCTACAGAAATCGTTGATCGCCCCAGGCCGATGCCTGCCCCTCACTCCATCGCTGGCGGCGGATCAAGTACAGTCTCGGCCCGGTTAATTCAGGCCCCAACAGACCATCAACTGGAGAATCTGGAAATGACAGGCGCGTTCAAATTTCTTTGCGGCATGACACTTGTTCTGACTGTTGGCGACATCGTCGACGCCGAAGACTGGACGCGATTTCGAGGTCCGAACGGCCAGGGAATCTCCAGTGAAACCAATCTGCCAGTCACCTGGTCAGCCGATGACAACATCGCATGGAAAACCAGCATCCCCGGTAAAGGCTGGTCGTCGCCAATCGTTTACAAGGATCAAATTTTCCTGACCACGGCGACGGAAGAAGGCGTTTCCTGCCGCATCATCTGTGTCGACAGAAAGACCGGAACGATCACCTGGAACACGGAGGTGCATCGGCAGCAAACCGGACCGATGCGACGGCAGAATTCGTTTGCAACGCCGACTCCGGTGACGGATGGCAAACGCGTCTACGCAGTCTTCTACGATGGCACGGTGACCGCCGTTGACCTTTCCGGCAAACCGGTGTGGAAGAGTCAGGAAATGAAATTCTTCAGTCTGCATGGCCTGGGGGCATCGCCAGTGCTGGCCAACGGGCAACTGATCATGCCGTTTGATGGAAGCAGTAAAGAAGAAAATAAGCTCGGCTGGAAGATTCCCTGGAAGGATGCCGTCATCCTGTCTCTTGATGCCGAAACCGGCTCGGTCCGATGGAGAGGCAAACGTGGCGAATCGCGAGTCGGGCACGTCACTCCGATTCTGGTCGAAGACGGAAACCAGATCGTCACCGCCGGTGGCGACCGTGTTCAAGGCTTTGATGTCCGAACCGGAGAAAGGATCTGGTCGATCTACAGCCAGGGCGAAGGTGTGACTCCGTCGCCTGTTGTCGGCGGCGGGCTGATCTTCACGTCGTCCGGCTTTGAAGCGCCGACGACTCGCGCGATTCGACTTGGAGGAAAAGGCGACATCACAAAGTCGCACATCGCATGGGAACAGACGAAGGGCGTGTCAGCTCTCGCATCGCTGCTCTACGTCGCCCCGCACGTTTACTCGATCACGCGGGATAACATCCTGCACTGTCTCGAAGCGACCAGCGGCGAGATCGTCTGGATGAAACGTCTGGAAGGCGTACACTCGGCGTCGCCGGTTTTCGCCGATGGAAAAATTTATGTTCTGTCAGAAGACGGCGTGACGCTGGTCATTCGCCCCGGCGACAAGTACGACGAAATTGCCAGCAACAGACTCGGCGAAACCTGCCTGGCATCGATGGCAGTTTCCAGTGGGCACTTCTACATCCGCTCAGCCGAGCACCTCTTCAGCATCGGCCCTGCGTCTGACGAGTAACGTTCGGACATGTTTCCAAAGTGGCAAAGCCACAAAAAACGCCACACGGAAACAAAGTCAGCTTTGAGCGTTCCTGCAGCGACTCATCACTGCTCATTGAGCAACTCCAGCAGTTGCTGCGGTGTATCCAGAATTCGGTCGGCTCCGTACTTGACGAGTTCGTCGACAGGGCGGAATCCCCAGGCAACCCCGACAGCCAACGCTCCGGAATTCTTCGCGGTCAGCATATCGACGCTTGAATCTCCAACGTAAACGCACAGTTCCGGAGTTACGCCTAGCGACTCAGCAACTTCGAAGACACCGGCAGGATCCGGCTTTCGCGGGATGCCTTCTCGCTGACCGAGAAGGGGATCGAACGGCCATGCTGACAGAAATTCTGACACGCACACGCCGACAAAATCGTGTGGCTTGTTCGACAGAATCGCGATCGGAATGTTTCGACGCACCAACTCATCGAGCAGTGCAGCAACACCTGGATAAATCTGCGAGTTCTCATTCCATCGGCGACCGTACGAGACGGCGAATTCCGAAACACACTCGGCGATCAATTCAGGCGTCGGCACTCCTTGAGGAAGGATCCTCTGAAACAAGGTCGCGACGCCATCTCCGATGAAATGTCGGTACGCTTCCAGGTCGTGAGTCGGGTGCCCGCGTTCGGCGAGTACATCGTTTGCGGCGTTGCCAATGTCTGCCAGCGTGTCGAGCAGAGTGCCATCGAGGTCGAAGATCACTGCTTTGTAGTCGGTGGGCATCTCAGTCTTTCCAATCCGTCTGGCCTGACTCGATCGAAGCGTCTCGTAACTTAGACGATTCTCATGGACTCGCTGTCGAGTGCTTCGGCAACAAACTTCACAACTCGCGGAGCCATGACGTTGAAGTAATCCCATGAGTGGCCGCCGTTGCTCGTTTCGAAATCGGATTCGAAGGGGACCCCGCTGGAGTAAAGTTTGCTGGCCAGCCGTTCGGAACTGTGGATCCAGTCGGCGTCGCCGGGATCACAAACGATGAGCTGGTGCCTTGGCCAGTTCAGCGGTTGAAGATGCAGGATCGCTGTCTGCTGTCGAGCCAGTTCCTGACTGTCGAACATCCCGTCCAGAGGCAGCCCCTGCCCCCACCATTCGTGGAAATCAATCGCGGGTGAAATTGCAGCAAGGATCGGGAAGTCACGACCGCAACGGTATCCCAGTTGGATCACTCCCTGACCACCCATGCTGATTCCAGTCAGAGCAATATTTGGAGTTTGAACATCCCAGTTCTCGCCGATCCAGGAGACAACGTTGTTTCGGACATGGTCGAACGGTGTCAGCTCTTCGTCAAACTCGGGACAGATCTCTGGCAACCACCACGACCGCTGCCCGTGTGGGCAGACAGTTCGCAGTCCTTGGTCGTTGAGTTCTTTGCTGAAGGCCTCATTGCCTTTCAACGTGGTGAGCCCGTGGCCGTGCAGATGAATGACCGCTCGACCAGCCTTTGGTGAATCGGGAGTGAAGATGTCGGCATCTTTGCCGCAGATCGAAGTTGTCGTCCAGGAGCCGTGCATGTTTCGTCCAGCGAGAGTCAATCAAATTAAGAAATGTGTTAAGAATAACTTTACGCTTCTAACCACAGAGGCACGAAGACACAGAGTTACTGGGAGAGTTTTCTCTGTGTCTCTGAGTCTCTGTGGTTAGAACAGTTTCAATGGTGAGGCCTGGAAGCTATTTCAGACGCTTTCCTGAGGGCAGGATCGTGAGTCAAAACCGAGCCTTACGTTGCGACAGGTACTCCAGCAAGGCTGTTCCGAAATTCATGCTTGTGTCGAGCGGCACGTAATCGCAGCCCAGCGAGCGGCACTCCGAACGGTAAGTCTCACGTAGTTCGTTCATAGTTTCGATGTAGTCAGCCCGCATCCCTGCCGCGTCGATGTTTCGTTCCACGTCGCCGGTTTCGGGGTCTTCCAGATCGACCATGCCGTCAAACGGGAACGTTACTTCGGCCTCGTCCAGAATGTGAAACAGGATGATGTCGTGGCCGGCGTAGCGCAGCAGCCTCAATGAACTGATAACGTCTTCCGAGTCCGTCAGCAGATCAGAAAAGATCATCAGCAGGCTGCGGTGCCGGATCATTGCCGCCACTCGACGCAGATTCTGAGCGATCTCGGTTTCGCCGTGAGGCTTTGCCTGAGAAAGCAACGACAGCATGTTTCCGAGCTGTGTCCGCTTGCTTCGTGCGGGCAGACTGTTGCGAATTTTCTGGTCGAACGTCACCAGCCCGACTGGATCCTGCTGGTGGATCATCAGATATCCCAGTGCCGCTGCCAGGCAGATTGAATAGTCAAACTTCGAAAGCTGCTGCCGATACGTGTAAGCCATGCTTTCCGACAGGTCCATCAGCAGGTAACCCGTGATGTTGGTCTCGGCCTGGTACTTCTTGACGTAGTATCGGTCGGTCTTTGCGTAAACGAGCCAGTCGATGTCCTTCGGATCGTCGCCCTGTGTGTACCGACGATGTTCGCTGAACTCGACACTGAAACCCTGAAACGGACTTGTGTGCAGTCCCGTCAGGAATCCCTCGACGATGAACCGGGCGCGCAGGTCAAGCCGGGCGACCGTCTGGATGACTTCCGGTTTGAGGTACTGCTCGCTTGACGTCATGAAGTTCCTGCCTGATCCATTTTGCACGGACGTTGATCGGACCACGGAACTCTATCGAATGGACGACCAACTTGCAGGAGAATCAACGCAGGAGAATCAGCCCAGCTACCAGCGACCATTCCCAGGCCCCGGCGGGCCATTTCGCCAGGTGTCGTACTGGGACCAGCCGTGCGAAGAATCTGTTCCCGGCCAGTTGTGATTCCGCCACCGGCCGAGATGAGGATCGACAGACTCGCTGCCGTAGTAGAAGAGGTGGTCGCCGGAATTCCAGTCGCCAGTCGTGTCGTCGTTATCGTCGGCTGAGATTCCTAGAAACTCGAATACAAGACGAATCAGCCGCATGACGATCGCAAAGGCGACGGTCATGATCAGAGCACTCAGAATCAGCAGCGGACCCGATCCGAAAATTGGTTCGACGCTCGTCCAGATCTGCTTCCAGAACAGAATGACGACCAGCGTCGCGAGACTGAGGTACGGGCCAAACGGCAGCTCTCGTTGTCGGCAGAAAATGAAAGTTAAACCGACAACCAGCAGCGCGAACATCGGTGCCATGAAGAAGATGATGACTCCGGCCTGCCAGCCCAGGAAGCTGCCGACCATCGCCATCAGTACGACATCGCCAAACCCCATCGCCTCGCGTCCCAATGCCCAGTGACCGATAATTCGGACGAGCCAAACCACTCCGCCGGCAATCAGAAACCCGCCAAGACTCACCGCCAGCCCGTGAAGATGCGGCGTCTGACTGATCCATTGGGGTAGCGATCCTTCGATGAATATCCATTCGGACAGCCCGGAAGACGACCGGTCCAGCCAGAACCTGAGTTCGTTGGCAAATCTCATATTCTGATGCCAGACCGGCGTCAGATAGACATGTCCAAGAGCCGTGCCTCCGACAAGTCCCACCGCCATCGCCGGCAGCGTGCAACCGTCCGGAATGATCCACAGGTCGAGATCGATGAAACTTGCAACGAGCAACGCCTCGATCAGCACCATGTGATAGAAGTATCGCCAATGAATCAGGGCAACGGGCGACAGCCACCAGCTCGAAGGATCTCCAACTGGCCCGAATGGACCATTGGCTGCGCTGTCGATCATTGACGCGCCGAAACCAGCCGGCACTTCCATCCAGTAAACGAGAGCCCACAACGCGCCGTTGAGAAACTCGATCATTGGATACCGAGGTGAGATTCGACCTTTGCAATGAAAGCAGCGACCTCGCAGCAGCAGCCAGCCGAGAATCGGGACGTTCGCCCAGGGCGGAATCGCGTTGCGGCAGCGAGGGCAGCGTGACTTTGGATAGATGACCGCGTAGAGCGATTCCCAGAATCGCTCCTTCGTCGGGATGCGATAAATGCAGACGTTTAGAAAACTGCCGACGACCGTCCCCAGGACAAACAGATATCCCAGACAAACCCACATCGGAAGGCCGAACGCGGTTAAAGGCACGTCGAGCCCTCCGAGGACTCATCGGCTGCCTGTTCCGAACCGGTCCGCATGGCTTCGCCCAGACTTTCCCGCAAAGAGAAAACGACATGGTCGACCAGTTGGTCAACGGTCGGAATGTCTGCCTGGCCTGAAAAAGGTTCGTCCGTCTGAATTGTCAGCGTTGCCGTGTCTGAATAAATCGGCTCGCGGAATCCCAGCAGCCGTTCGATTTCTTCACGACCGCCCGTCGATGTCAGATTGGGGCGACGCTCGGCGGTCGTCTCGTCTCCGTAAAGCCGCTGCTCGATCGTGTCGACCGAAGCTTTCAACCAGACGACGGGGCCTGCGTTTTTGAAGCCCTGACGGGTGTCGGGATCCAAAACGGCTCCGCCACCTGCGGCAATAACAAGACGATCCCGACTCAAAAGGTCAGCCAGCGTTTCACGTTCGAGGCGGCGAAATTCCGGCTCGCCATCGGTATCAAAGATCTGACGAATTGTTCGTCCGGCGCGGCGTTCCAGTTCGACGTCAGCATCAATCCACGACCAGCCAAGACGCTCGGCCAGAGGTTTTGCGAGCGTGGATTTGCCCGTAGCGCGATATCCGATCAGTGTCAGAATCATGGCGAAGATGTCGACGATTCGAGTGAGAGAGACGACCGATTTGGATCATCAGACCGGCGTCTGCCGTCGACAATCAGCCAGTTGAACGGGACTCGAAAGCAGGGTTAATACTGACGCCGCTGGCGAGACGACGGGATGTTCATCTTCTTGCGGTATTTCGTCACCGTTCGGCGAGCCAGCTCATAACCGAGTTTTGCCATTTCCGTGACAAGGGCATCGTCGCTGTATGGCTTGTCTTTGTCTTCGTTGTCAACGATTTCCTGAAGCTTGATTCGGATGATACCCCAGGCAACGTCTTCACCGGTCGTGGTTTTCGTTCCACCACCAAAGAATCGTTTCAGCGGAAAGAGTCCTCGCGGCGTCTGTACCCACTTGTCGTCGACTGCTCGCGAAACTGTCGTCACATGAACGCCAACCTGATCGGCAACTTGTTGCATCTTTAACGGGTTGATGAACTCCGGGCCGCTTTCCAGGAACGCGGTCTGGTGGTCGACGATGGCCTGGGCCACTTTTCGAAGTGTGCTGTACCGTTGCTCGATAGATTCAATCAGCCACTTGGCGGAGTCGATTTTCTTCTTGATATATTCTTTGGTCGCCTCGTCGACACCGTTGCGAAGCATATTTCGGTACTTGCGACTGATCTTCAGATCCGGGACGTACTCGTCGATGACCTTCACAACCCATTTGCCATCGTCTTCCTGCACGACTTCAAGGTCGGGTGTCACATTCTGAACCTGACGCACCTCGAACTTCCGTCCGGGGAACGGATCAAGGTGCCGCATTTCTTCCATCGCGTCCTTGATCAGGTCGATCGAGTAGCCAGTCTTCCGAGCGATTAACGGCAAGCGATTATTGCCCAGGTCGTCGAGATAATCGCCAATCAGCACGGCGAGAATATCGTGATACATCATCTCGGGAGTCAGCTGAAGCAGAAGACATTCTTTGAGATCCCTGGCTCCGACACCCGGCGGGTCAAGATGCTGGATGTGCTCCAGAACGTCCAGCGCCTGGTCGTGAGAAATCGATCCGCCGTAAACCTGAACAATCTCAGGCAGCGTGCTCTGCAGGCGACCGTGGTGATCCAGATTCTGAATCAGGTACTCGCCAAACGCACGCAGCTCAGCCGACAACTCGAAAAAGTGAAACTGCTCCAGCAGATAATCGTGCAGTGTCTGTGGAGTCGTCTCAACATTCGAAATCATGTCCGAATGTCGGTCCATCGCGTCGGAAACTCGATTCGCCGAGGGTCGCGACTCGAATGCAAAATCGTCGTCCGACCAGTCTTTGGCCATTTCCGAAAGACGCTCGAAGTCGTCGTCGTTACCGTGATCACTATCGACAAGCAGTTCTTTTTCTTCTGTCTGCTTCTCGGTGGCCTCTTCGCGAGCGCGTTCAATTTCCAGATCGCGTTCGGTTTCGGATGTTTCCTTCTTAGTCCCGGCAGCAATCAGCGTGACGTTATCTTCAAGCTCCTGCTCGATGCGTTCCTGCAGAGCCATATACGGGAGCTGCAGAATCTCCATCGACTGGATCATCCGAGGAGCCAGCTTCATCTGCTGGCTCATCTTCATCTGCTGAGAGAAGTTCAGTTGCATTAACGCGGGTCCTGAATACCTTCGCTCGCCAATTTGAATTGACACTTCCGGTAGATAGTACCGGCAGCTTTCAGCGAGAAAACGATTCTTCCTGTTTGAACGACAATTTCGTCAGAGCCGGTCGGCTTACGCATACCAACGCTGTCGAAATTCGGCAGACGCCATTCACGACGACAAAGAATTCCGCTCGATCCATGAGTCACCTGGCAGGCATCCTGTCTGCCATTAACGATCTAATCAGTGCTCAGTTGCAAACTCAAACAAGGCTCATGTAACAGGTCAATCCTGCGGAACGATCCGCCAGGTCAGAACGACTGCCGACCACGCATCGCGTCAGCCAGCATCTCTTTGTTTGCAAACTCTAGCACACTCCCGGAGGCTATCCCCCGAGCAAGCCGTGTGATTGCAACAGGATCAGCAGCAAGAAGATTGGAAATGAACAAGGCTGTTCCATCCCCTTCGAGCGTCGGGTTCGTTGCCATGATTAATTCCTGTACCCCGTTGCGCCGCACACGCCGCACGAGCGCATCAATCGTCAAGTCCTCCGGGCCGATCCCCTCAAGTGGAGAGATTCGTCCTCGCAAAACATGATAAACACCTTCGTACATTCCGGACGCTTCCAACGCGATCACGTCCCGGGGCTGTTCGACGATGCAGATGACCTGCTTGTTCCGCTGCCGCGACGAGCAGATTCGACAAATGTCTGTTTCGGTCAAATTGAAACATTCATCGCAGGCTCTGATCGACGTCTTTACTTCTCGAATCGCGTCGGCCAATGCCAGAGCTTCCGTTTCATGGCACGCCAGAATGTGATGAGCCAGTCGCTCAGCAGTTCGATTTCCGACGCCTGGCAGATTCGAAAACTGGTCGACCAGATTGGCAACCGCCGGGCCGAATGGATGTGACTCAGAACTCCGTCGAGCCATTATTTTCTTTCCGAATTAACTCACCGTAAACGATTCGTGAAATTCTCTGCCGGCCTGCTCCGACAGCCTGTAGAACAATGCGATTCTTAATTTGGCCCAAGACCAAGCTTCGACATCATTCCTTCCATGCCGGGAATATTCAGTCCACCGGTGATTTCCTGCATGGCTTCGGCAGCCGCCTGCTTTGATTTATGCAGAGCGTCGTTCATCGCTGAAACAGTCAATTCTTCGAGCATCTCCCGGTCGCCGCTTTCGTAAAGCGTTGGATCGACTGTGCAACAAAGAACGTCCTGCTTCCCGTTGACTTCAAACTTGACCATACCGCCACCAGCGGACCCTTGAATTCTCATCAGAGCCAGACGGTCCTGGATTTCGCTCATGCGGCCCTGCATTTCTTTGGCCTGCTTCATGAGCGAAGCGATGTCGCCGAGTCCTTTGAGCATGTCAGATAATCCTTCCTGCTTACTTCAGGCAGCAAAGCCCCACACATCGTCAAAACGCAAAGGCTGACACCTGCGTCGACGTCAACATGCGAGTTCGTGACAATTCTTATTCGCTGTCTGCTGCTCCGCCTGAGATCGGGCTGATCCGAACGACCTGAGCATCAAACACTTCAACAACTGAACAGACCAGCTCGTCTTCTTCCGGTTTGAAGACCCGTTTTTGCTGGCGATTAACTGATTCGGCAGGCGCTGACTGAGCATCCGCCGGTTCCATTTCACTCAACACGACCGTGATTCGAGGCTCGACTCCCGTGAGCAGAGCAATGATTTTCTGCAGCCGACTTTGTGCTTCCGGCTTCTCAAGGTACGACTTGCCGAAATGGTACTTCGGTGGCAGCGTAAGTTCCAGTTTGTTTGGCGCAAAAATTGCTGTATGCGACACCGATTTTACGTGGCTCTTCAACATGTCGTTAATTTCCGAAACGACATGAGCCCAGATTTCCGCTGAATTTTCGGGCAAAAACTGGATCTTCGGTTCCGAAATGACTGATTCACGAGCCTCTGACACGTCATCGGAATCGGCTACCGGCTGGACAACCTGAGGCTTCGAATCAACGGCGGGCGACACATCCATTAACGCGACTGCGGGTTCTGGAAAGATGCTTGCTTTCTGACTCAGCTCGCCGGGGCTTTGCGGGCTCGCGACGATTGAGCCCTCGACTTTTCCGTACCCAGCCTGGAATGTCGC
>JADHNX010000019.1 GCA_016779365.1 Planctomycetaceae bacterium | reverse complement strand
TCCGGCAACAGCCGCTGTTCGTGATTCCGTCGAGTATCAACAGGACTTTCGACCTCGATATCGCCGCTGCCGGCATCCCGAAACGAGACGAACGGGGTCGGGTGGTCGACCTCCACGCACTGCGAACCATTTTCGGCACGATGCTGAGCAAAGGCGGTGTCGCGCCTCGCACAGCTCAAGCGGCAATGGGACACAGCGACATCAGGCTGACGATGGGCGTTTACACCGACCCTAAGTTGCTCGACATCCACGGCGCGATGGACGCTTTACCCGAATTGCCGCTTACGGGAACGTCCGAGGATGAAGCCGTCACGATTCGAGTGACCGGAACCGGCTCAGCGGAGGCGCTTCCGCCTGCCAGAGTCCAAAAGGGGCATTCTGGTGCATCTACTGTCACATTTCAGAGAAATACCGATCGAACGCAATCAGGCGAGCCGATGGTCGAAACATCGCTCAAACCTATGAAAAAAGGCTCTCTGGCGGGTGTTGCCAGAGAGCCTTCTCGAATTGCCCCTCTAGGATTCGAACCTAGACTAATTGAGTCAGAGTCAATCGTGCTGCCGTTACACTAAAGGGCAATGTCGTCGGTTTTTGAGGCCAGCCGTCGGAATCGCACGATCAGAACTCCTCGGGCGGCGGGAGTATAGCTGCCTGCTTCGAGCGAGCCAAGAGTCGCAGATGGCTCGCTCGAAAAAGTGTCGAAGATGTTCTGGCAGAACAAGTTACGAGCTATTCACGCCGTTCGGTCGGGCCTCTCGGTGCTCAAGTTACGAGTTACCGGCTTCCCTGAGCCGTTTGACGACGGCGGTGATTCGTTGGGCCGCTGTCGGGATTTCCTCAGGGCGGTTGTCGCTGCCCAGTGTGAATCGAACGGCTGACTTGTAAACGTCTTCTGAACGCCCCATTGCCATCAGGACGGGGGCCGGTTCCGCTGACCCGCTCGCACAGGTGCTGCCCAGCGAGCACGCAATGCCTTCCAGATCCAATGCGACGAGCAGTGCTTCGCCGTCGACGCCGGGGAACGAGATATTCAGCGTGTTTGGCAGACGATGTTCGGGCGGGCTGTTGATGACGGTCGGTTCGCAGGATGCCCGCAGTCGTTGCTCGAGTTCGTCGCGCATGGACTTCAGCGTCGCGATTCGGGAGTCCATGTTGGCATGACAGATCTCTAATGCGCGGGCCATGCCGGCGGCGAGAGCGACCATCTCGGTGCCCGGTCGTCGACCGGATTCCTGGTGACCTCCGTATTGAAGAGGTGCCAGCTTCACGCCGTCTCGAAGCAACAAGGCTCCGATGCCTCGCGGGCCATGAAATTTGTGAGCCCCCAAAGACAGTGCCGTTGCTTTCAGCTCTCGGAAATTGATCGGGATTTTCCCGACGGCCTGGACGGCGTCGATATGCAAGGGGACTCCTCGTTGCTGGCAGTGTTGAGCGAGTGCGCTCGTGTCCTGAATGGTTCCGGTTTCGTTGTGGGCAAGAATCAACGTGACCAGCTTCAACTGTTCCCACGGCAAAGTCGCGAACTGATCCTGAAGCAGGCGACCGTCCGAGTCGACGTCCAAGTTAAGCAGTTTCCAGCCTCGCTGCATAAGAGCCCGGCAGGTTTCAATCGTCGCCGGATGTTCGCCAGCCGTCAGCGCGATCATTTCAGGAACCGACGACGCGAATCCAAAGATCGCCATGTTGCTGGCTTCGGTTCCGCCGCTGGTAAAGATGACTTCGCTCGGACTGGCCCCCAACAGGTCGGCAATTTTTTCGCGGGCTTCTTCGAGTACTCGCCGAGCCTTTCGACCTTCCGCATGCCGACTTCCCGGATTCGCGTAGGCAAACCTTAACTGGTGCGCGATGGTTTCGATCACCTCCGGATAGGGACGCGTGGTCGAATTGGCATCAAGGAAAATTCGCCCCGGCTCCGGCGCAGGAATTTCGCTGGCATCTGTCGGCGGAGTTTCAGTCGCATGCTCATCCTGAACAGTCATCTCATCCGTTTCCTGTTTCAAGGTCTTCTGTCAGTTGTTCCAACCGACAAATTCGCTGACACCATCGCTACTGACAAGCAACAGCCGCTTGCTGAGCGGGTGATCCATTCTGTCGTGGTCGTCGGTAATCTTTGCCTGGACCTGCGCGATGACTTCGTCCGAGTTCAGACTGACCGCCACAAAGAAGTCACGGTTTGGCACTCCGACGACGAACTCGCGACCGAGTAACTCCTGCAGTGAACGGTGGAACGACTTACTCAGCAGTCTCGCCGAGTTATAAGCATCGGGGCGTTCAGGAAGCAGTAGCTGCGCGCCGTCCGGTTCGCCGGTCAGGATCAACTCCATCGAATTCTTCTCGAAGTACACATTCAGATTCTGAATTGCGATGTCGTGAATTTCCTCGACGGTGACATCCCATGTTTCGATCTGATCGTTGCGGAGATACCAGTAAGCATCGGCCTCATCGACAACGTACAGGATCGCCAGGCCGCCAACCCACGGTTGAGCGGCGAAGTCGGGAAACTGCTTCTTCCAGGTCGATGCCGGATAGAGCATCGGCATGATCCGCTCCTGGATATCGGCCAGCGACGGATTCAGCCGGGTGGTATCCCAGTTCTGAACGTCGTGGAGTGTGTCGAGTGCCGGCTGGACGATTTCTTCGAACTGGTCAGGCGAGTTTGCGTAGCGGCGGTAGACGTTGAAGAGGTTGATCTTCGAGTCGCCCAGTTGCAGTTGAAGCTGGTCGTCCAGTTCGCAGGCATAACCTGGAAACTGAGTGCGTGCGATGTTCAGAACTCGATTGGCAAACATCGAAGGAGGATCTGCCAGCGGTTCGGCAAACTCGATCGACCGCATGACCAGGCTCATGATCGTGTCGGCCTCGGGATCAAATTCGTCATCCTGCAGGTAGATGACCATCACGCAAAGGCTCTGACACTTGATGGCCCGCACTCGCCAGCGTCGCCACTCCTGCGGAGTCAACGCTCGTTTCCACCAGGGGGTCTCAGGACCAAGGACCGCTTCACCCTGGACGCCGATGTTCTCCTGAGGAATATCCAGGGCGACCAGGCTCTCCACATTTCGACGAACCGGAAAGATTTCTTCCAGCAGAAGCGAATGGTCTTCCAGACGTTTGACTGTCCCTTCCAGCCAGATGCAATGAAGTGTCAGCGAGATTCGGTCATCAGAAGACGTAAGATGCAGGATGTTGCCGTCGGTCTGTGATTTCCAGCCGGGCGGGTGCCGCAGGACGAACCAGTTTGATGGTCCGACTGAGGTGTTCCAGTGTGAGGGAACGTTCGCGGTCAACTGCTTTACCCTTCAACTCAACTTATCGTGATTATCTGACCCGTCATGTGCCGACTCTACCCTTTGCCGTTCGACAGAGACCTTGACGTCAGAACTGGATGCTCTGAGTTTTTCATCTTAACTTCCTTCTGACAGTTCGAAATAGTCCGCACTCATGATGGCGAACTACGTTCCACGGAGGTCGAGGGTGGATTCAGTTTTAGATTGATGGCGCATCTGAAGTTGATGGCACATCGGCAGGTCAGGCTTCACCCGAAGGAATCGGCAATTGCTGGTCGGTTAACCCTGCCTCGTAATTTTCGTCTGACGGAGTCTGACCTGCCCGAACTCACTGATCGCACCTGACTGGCAAGTGCGTCGTCAGGTCGCTGGAATCGATTGAGAAATCTGGCTACACTCCCCGAGTCACGAAACGATCACGTTTTGGTTACGTTAGAATAAGTGAAGACTTGTTAAAATGCCGCATACAGCTAACGCAAAAAAAGCTCACCGCAAAAGCCTGAAACTTCGCCTTGCCAATCGTTCCATGAGATCCGCTCTGCGAACTCTGGTCAAGAAGTTCACCGCAACAGTTGCGGACGCCGAAGTCTCATTTGAAGACAAAGAGTTGTTGTTTCGACAGGTTTCCAAGCGACTCGACCAGTCGGCTGCTAAGAATCTGATCCACAAAAACAAGGCCGCACGAGATAAGTCGCGTCTTTCACGCCGGCTCGCGGCAGCAAAGAATGGCTGATTCTGGCTTCTCCAGCCAGAGTCTGTTTCGGCGGAGTGGTTGAGTCCTGGCTGAATTCAGACCGTAAGTCGTTCGCAGGTTTTGTTCCGAGGGTAAGCTTCGAGCAGACCTGAACTGATCAAACTATCAAACCGATGCGGAGCGATTGCTCTGCATCGGTTTTTCGCTGCGCACTTCGAATCTGGCGACCAGCAATGAGGTCGTTCGCTCAGCCGGGATTGAGCCAGGACCAGCCGCAGAGCTGCGCGAGTTTAACGATTATTCCTATCGGCGAATTCAAGGGTAGCAGAGCGTTCTCGTAGAGTTTGACTGCCCGGTCGCCTGTAGCGTTTCCGTAAGCCTTCCCGTAATTGACGGACGTAAGATTTCGCACGCTTGTCGCAGTTGTAACTTCTGTGACAGCACCAGTGGTATCGGTTAGACGGAATGTCTTGCTGGCGACAGTTGCGATGGTCGTTCTCGATCAACCGGTCGAAATACCTACAGCGGAAGAACCGGTGCAATCATTGCATTTGTTGAGTCCGATTCTGCCGGCAAGGATGCCAGCAGCGAAAACACCGAATGAGCGGACATCGTGTCATTCCGCAATCGGGTATTGATCAGGAAGGAGCCGCTCGTGACTGTTCGTCCGTGGTTGAAGGATTTTTGTGCGAAACTGACCCTGTCATCGCATTCCCGCAGTCGAAGACCTAAACGCTCTGGCCGTGCCCTAACGAGGTATTCCAGCCAGGCTGTTGAACAGTCATTGGAGACGCTGGAAGACCGTACTCTACTGGCAGCATCCGTCATCTTCGGGTTCGGCGAATTACAGATTCTTACGGACGCCAACGAAACTGTCCTCATTCGGGAGAACCCCACAACTCCTGGTCGAGTTGACGTTCAGATTGGCACCACGACGACTGCGGCGACAACTGCTCCGTCGCTGCCGAACGTGTCGACGGCGGACGTAACATCGATTGTTCTGATCACCGGTTCCGGAGACAACACGATCGACTTAAGCGGTGTGCTCGCGTCCGCGTTTACCGGTCTGGCTTCCATCAGTGTCCAGGGTGGCAACGGAAACGATGTCATCATTGGCAGCCCTGATCTGGCGATGATGGTCGAAGGGCAGGACGGCGACGATTTGATTACCGGGGGCAGTGCGGACGACACGATCCTCGGTGGCGACGGGGCCGACACAATTTCCGGGCAGGCAGGCAACGACAGTATTGACGCGGGTGACGGCGACGACGTCGTTACGGGTGACGATGGCGACGATACAATTCTCGCTGACGACGGGAACGACACCGTTTCCGGGAACCTCGGTAACGACAGCATTCTCGGTGGCGACGGTCTGGACAGCCTTTCGGGCAACGAAGGTCTCGACACCGTGAACGGCAACTCGGGCGACGACACTATCTCTGGCGACCAGGATGCCGACTTCCTTCTCGGGGGCGGTGGAGCCGACCTTATCAACGGCGGTGACGACGACGACACCATCCTGGGACAGTCAGGACGCGACACATTGCTGGGCGATGGCGGTGCAGACTTCGTTGATGGCGGCAGTGCCGCAGACTCAATTGAAGGCGGAACCGGCAACGACACTCTGAATGGCATGGCAGGAGCGGACACCGTTGTCGGACGTGACGGCGATGACGTGATCTTTGGGGGCGCCGATGGCGACATGCTCTTCGGCGATAGTGCCGGAACGATCGTGGCGGATTCCGGTAACGATCTGATCGAGGGGCAGGGCGGCAACGACACGATCCAAGGCGGTGTCGGGACAGATACCCTGCGTGGTGGCGACGGGGACGATTTCATTGAAAGTGGCGATGCCAGTTTCGTGAATCCGGTGCAGGTCACGATTGGTGACGCCGTTTCCGGACCAGAGAGCAACGCTGAGAATATTTTCTTCAGCAACTCCAACAGCGTGAGTTCAGGACTGTCGTTCCCTGATGCCATTGAGACTGCTGACGTTGATAACGACGGCGATCTTGACCTCATCGCGGGAGATGCCGGTTTGATTTCTGTGATGCTAAATACCGGAAGTGGAGCATTCGCAGCGGGTGTGACTTATGCAGCAGGTATTACCAACATTGAAGATATCGCCCTGGCGGACTTCGACAGTGATGGTGACCTGGACATAGTGTCGGCCGGTTTCTTCGGCACGACACTCGGCTTGATCATGAATCTTGGGAACGGAACATTCTCCGCGCCCGCGACGCTCACATCCAGTGAATCTTTGTCTGGCGAAACGATCGACGTAGGGGACTTCAACAGCGACGGGTTTGCCGACATTGTCGTAGTGGCGAGCACCATTACTAATCCATCAGTGTTCACGTTCCTGAATGACGGTGCTGGTGGCTTTAATCAGGTGACAGCCGGAGCATTGGGCGGCGTGCAGAGCATTGAGGATCTGGTAGTCGCTGACTTCAACAACGATGGATCGCTGGATATTGCGGTAATCAACGACTTCATCAACGAGACGGTCGTCGTTCTGACCAACAATGGTCTGGGGAACTTTACGACGATATCTACGGTCGCCATCCCTGGTACCGCCTTTCTTCAGCATATCGAGAGTGCTGACATTGATAACGACGGCGATATCGACCTGGCCGTCAGTGATAGCTTTGGAAACAACGACATCTTCGTACTTAGAAATAACGGTGGCGGTTCGATGACGTTGGATCAGACGTTGACGCCAACCACCACGTTCGGGTCAGACGGCTTTACGTTTGGGGATTTCAACGGCGATGGCTTCACTGACATTCTGACGTCCGATGATTTCAGCAATCCCGATCAGACTATCGTGTTTATTAACGATGGAACCGGCACGTACTCGACGGTACTGAATTTCCCAAACAATAACTTCTTCAGCAGTTTCAACGACGAATATGCCACGGGGGATTTTGATGCCGATGGGGATCTGGATTACGTGACCGTCGGCGCGTTCCAGTCGGTGGAAGTGTTCCTGAATAACCCGACTCCAGCCCCAACTCTGTCATTTCCGGTTCGATTGTCGGCACCGTCGACGGTACCGGTGACGGTTGATTTTCGGACTGTTGAAAATACGGCACTGTCAGGAACCGACTTTATCGCGAACGCAGGAACGATCACGTTTCAGCCCGGCGAGGTTCTGCAGACTATTCGAATTCAGGCGATCGGTGACACGCTTCCAGAGCAGGACGAAGTGTTCTTTGTCGAATTGTCCAATCCGACGGGCGCAGCGGTTATCTCAGATCGACAGGCTCAAGGCTTGATCTCGGACGACGACGGTGGAAATCCGTTACCAACCATTGCGATCACCAGTCAGGTTCTGCCCGCCGAAGGGAACGGAACCAACACGACAGTCGTATTGACGGTTAATCTGTCGGCGGTATCGACAAACACGGTGACGGTCGAATTCGAGACAGGTGGACTTACTGCGATCTCGAACGTCGACTTTGTTCAGACCATGGGAACTGTGACTTTTGCACCTGGCGAAACCACGCAGACGGTTTCCGTCGATGTTGTCGGAGACCGGTTGTTCGAGGCGGATGAAACCTTCGCCGTCAATCTTCTGAACCCGGTGAACGCGACCCTCAGTACGAGTGCCGGGATTGTCACCATCACGAACGACGATTCGGGCGTCATCCAGGATTCGGACTTTCTGTTTGGCGGCGCAGGCAACGATACACTGCTGGGTTCCAGCGGTGACGACTTCCTGAACGGAAACAGCGGCGACGATTCGTTGTCAGGTGCCGAAGGGAATGACACTCTGCTGGGTGGTGGCGGCGACGATACCCTGAGCGGCGGCATGGGGAACGACGTTCTGAATGGGCAAAGCGGAAACGATGTCGTCAACGGTGACGAAGGCGAGGATGTCATCGTATTCGGCGGAACGGGCGATGGTCTGGACACGGTCGACGGCGGATCGGGATCGGACACGGTCCAGGTCAATGGAACGTCCGGCAATGACACGTTCAGCGTTGCTCAGGATGCTCTGGGCCTGCTGACTGTCAGCCAGGGAATCGCCTCGATCACTATCGATCCAAGTTCGGTTCAGACGGTGACTGTTAACGGGCTTGCCGGAAACGATTTCATCGGCATCGGCGATCTCGACCGCGTTGGACGGATCGTGCTGATCGCCAATGGCGGATTCGGCAACGACACGATTGACGCCGGGGGTAGCGACACTGGCAGTGTCATCGTTCAGATCAACGGTGAGGGGGGCGACGACACGCTTGCCGGCGGCCTGAGAGACGACCAGATCAACGGCGGCATTGGAGACGATTCTGTGATCGGCGGTGAGGGCGACGACACGCTCTCTGGCAACGATGGCCAGGACATCATCGCGGGCGGACTGGGCGACGACCTGATTAGGGGAGATGCCGGCAACGACACGCTGTCCGGAGACGAGGGTGACGATTCCATCGACGGTGGTCTGGACAGTGATGTCATTACCGGTGGCGACGGCAACGACACGCTGCGAGGCAACTTTGGTGATGACGCTCTGAACGGAATGGCTGGCGACGATTCAATTCTGGGATCGTCCGGTCGAGACACACTCGCTGGTGGTGCGGGCAACGACACGCTGGACGGTGGTCGCAACGACGACCGGATTCGAGGCCAGAGTGGTGACGACGTAATTCGTGGAGATCACGGCGACGACTTTATCACAGGCGACGCCGGTAACGATGAGATCATCGGCGAAGACGGCAACGACACGATCATGGGTGGCGACGGAGAAGACGGAATCTCGGGTGGCGACGGTGATGACTTCATCGAAGGCCAGGGCATGAACGACATTATCACCGGCGGCGACGGCAACGACACGTTGCGAGGTGGCGGGGGTAACGACACGATCCTGGGCGAGCAGGGTGACGACGTCATCAACGGAAATTCCGGCACCGATACGGCAGCGACTGGCGAAGGAGCCGACGCACCAACCACAGATGTCGAAGTCATCGACGAAGGCTTCATGCTTGACTCGGCGATGATGATGAAGCTTGACGGCGTGTAACAATCGCCGATCGATTCACGAAACCTGAGCCCGGTTCGAAAACTTCGAATCGGGCTTTTTTCGGTTCTCCGCGGAAACGTGTGGATACTCGAACGTCATGGGCTGTCACACCCCGTCACGCTGCGCCCGCCAGACTGCGCACCGCCAGAACCTGAAACCCCAGAATATGATCCTCGTGACTGTGTTCGTGAACGCGTGCGTTTGCGGAATGTCTGCTGAAGAAGCAGGTAGTCGCGTTTGCTGCTTCTGAGTGAAAACCGAAAGGCAATCCGTTCTGCGCGGACTTGTCGCCCATGTCGTCAGTTCTTTACATCCGCTCTTCGACGTCGATCCGGCAGCGGCAGTATCTGAATTGAGCATCGAACCAGATGATGATTTCGTCGCCGATGCCGTCCCCGACTTTGATCTTCGTGCGGAACTCCATCTTCGTACCCAATCCGCCGCGTTGGACCAGGCCGTCGTCCAGATAAATCCGCTCGGCCAGCATACTGGAACAGTCGAGTCTGATGGTGTGGCCCTTGTAGGTCGTTTCCCAGACGAGATGCTTTTTGATCTTTACCGCCCAGATAAACAAAGCGAATGCCACGGCAAGGATCGCGGCACCGAATGGAAGACTCTCTCTGAAAACTGGGAGCGAAAGTGGAACCAGCATGAAGGACGAAATCAGGACGAAGTGATGACGGGTTCGGTATTTCGTCTCGGTGTTGTCCATCAGCTTGTGGATACGAATGCCGCCCTTGCCCGTATCGGTCGGCGCGGCGGACTGCGGAACAATCGGTCCGGACGACAACTGCTCGACGGCAGATTTGACTTCGCTGGCGTGCTGATAGCGTCTGCCGGGTTCAGCTTCGAGCGTTCGTAAGACGACTTCATCGAGTCGCACGTCGACTGCCACTTTCTTCGATGGCGGAGCAAACCAGCCAACTGGCAGGTCGCCCGTTAGAAGTTCGTAAAAGATGACGCCGAGCGAGTAGATGTCCGCGCGGTGGTCAACGTTTCGCGAGGTTGCCATCTGCTCGGGAGCCATGTATTTCAAAGTGCCCATCACCTGGTGAGTGCCGGTCAGGTTCTCATCCTCGTCGCCGTCGCCCTTCAGTAGTTTGGCGAGACCGAAGTCGGCAATCTTCACTCGGCCCCGTTTATCCAGCAGGATGTTTTCCGGCTTGATGTCGCGATGCACGACGCCTTCTTCGTGAGCGAACTGCAGCGCATCGCAGAGGTTCGGGATGACTCGAAGAGCTTCTTCCGGAGCCACACTCCCGGCGGTAATGGTGTCTCGAAGCGTGACTCCGTCGACGAATTCCATGACGAAGTAGAAGAGTTCGTCAATCTGCCCAAAGTCGTAGACGGAGACAATGTTTGGGTGATTGAGTTTTGCCAGAGTGCGGGCTTCTCTCTGGAAACGGTCGCCAAAACCGGGATCGCCCTGAATCTCTCGCGGCAGAATCTTCACGGCGACAAACCGGTCGAGGTCTGGCTGGCGAGCTTTGTAAACGGCTCCCATTCCACCGCGACCGATCAGTTCCAGAATTTCCAGATTCGGAAACAGAGCATTCAGCTCGTCCGCTGCCGGAGCCTCAAAACGCTGCCGCTTCTTTTGTGGCGTGATTTGGGTTTGCTCGAAATCGGGATCGACGACGGAATCGTTCGTCGCCATCTTGAGCAGGCAGCCAGGGCAAAGTTCGGCTTCCGAAGTCTCGGTGATTGTTGTTCCGCACTCGGGGCATGTTCGAAGCTGATTCATGGCGTCTTATCCGGACTCAGGTGATGTCGGCTCAGGCAATTCGTGGTGAGTTTTGAGCAACGACTTACCTGTCAGTACAGGATTATTCACGGTCTGTGACGCGACAATTTGACTTTTTCTCGAAATGAGCAAACGCCGCCTCGTCTCCCGTAGCAGGCGGAAACGAAACCGCTCCTGTCCAATCCTCAAACCGCCAATTAAAGCAACTGGATGGTTTGCGACATTAACTGGAGCGAGTGAATCGCTATCGGTTCGACTCAACCAGAGCTAAGTCGCGTGCTCGTTTTGCGGACTCAAGCACTGCGGGCGGGGGCGGCCCATTCTCCCAACGATTCAGCTCTGCCGTAACGTTCAAACATGTTGTCTGCAGATCGGTCAGCCCGACGACCGATGTTGTTCCGGTTGCCAGAATTGAAAACCGGTCAATCGCCGACTGACAGGCTGCTCGATCCGAACAAGTAATTATCAACTGAGCCGACTGCGCGACTCTGGCTGCAACAAGGCCTCTGACAACATCCGCTGTTCCTTCTACGGTGGCACTTTCACTCCAGAATGTTTGGCAGGCAGCGGTAAGGCTGGCAACTTTGTTGCAGAGTTCTTCCGGTGGTGGCCCTGAGTTCCAGCCATTTGCAGCGACTTCAATCGCGACAACAATCGAATTCAACGGCTCGTTTAATTGTTCCCGGAAAAAGTCCACCTCGGCCGTGAATTGACCGGGCAACTCCCTGACCGATTCTCGGTCGTCAGCCTGAGCCAACTGAAATGCTGTCGAACAAAGCTGTCCGAAACTTGATGCACGACCAAGTTGCAGCGATGAGTTGGCACTACGTCGATGTTCAAGACGGGACAACAGAGACGAGCTTAGCTCCATCAGTTCAAGAGCCTGCCGCTCCGCAACCTGAGCCTGACGGCGCTGTTCAGATAATTGCGTGTTGTACATCAGCGTCGCCGCAAAGAGGGCCACGATCGCAGCGATCAAAGTAATCGCCAGCAAAGCCACTCTTGGATTTCGTTGCGTCCACTTCAGTAGTCTTGTCCAACTCCCGGCTGGCCTTGCCAGAATCGGCTCGTTACGAAGGAACCGCCGCAAATCGTTCCCAAGTTCAGCAGCCGACCCGTACCGGCGCGAGGGTGATTTCTCCAGGCATTTCGCACAGATTGTTTCCAGGTCTTGTGGCGTGCAGTCGTTCAATTTTCTCAGTGGCACTGGTTCCAGGTTAATCACCTGCATGATCGTGTCAGCTACGACCGGTGAGTGGAACGGTGGGTGACCGGCCAGAAGGCTGTAAAGTGTGGCTCCCAGCGAATAGATGTCTGATCGTGGACCGATCTGATCCAGATTACCCGCAGCCTGTTCCGGCGGCATGTAGCTGACAGTGCCCAATAACTCTCCGACCTCGGTGTCAAGCGAAACGTTGTCGCGCCGTGCCAAGCCGAAATCCGTAATGTGAGGAGCCCCCATCTCATCGACGATGACGTTCGCCGGTTTCAGATCGCGATGCACAATCCCACTGGAATGGGCGAACTCAATAGCATCACAGGCCGCTGCAATGATCTCCGCAGCCTCTTCCGGAACGAATGGTCCCGCCACCAGCCGTTCGGCCAGACTTTTGCCTTCAATGAACTCCATTGAAAAAAAGTGTTGATCGTGCTCGCAGCCGACTTCGAAGATTCGAACAATCCCCGGATGGTTCAGCGACGCGGCAGATTCTGCTTCCGCAAGAAAACGGCGTATTTCTTCTTCAGTCGCAAACCCGCCGCCAAGGATCATCTTTAAGGCAACGAGGCGATTAAGCAGCTTCTGTCGAGCGAGAAAAACTACGCCCATGCCGCCTCTCGCGATTTCCTTCAGCAATTCATAGTCGCCAAAATCGGACGACTGAGTCGTCGGCGATGCCGTTAACCCTGCACTGGCCCCTTGTGAAGGAAGACTTTCCATCGTCTTGCGAGGTGGAATGGTTGAGTCTTCATGGACTGCGGCGACAGTTGTCATTCTCAGGCGATGCCCCAATTCCTGGTCAATCAGGCATGTCGCTCTTAATCAATCCGGCATACCGCCCAACGCGGTTCAATTCTTTAAGCAACTCGTCGGGAGTATCGAATCGGCGGGACGAAATTTTTTCGAGTAGCCTCAGCACGATTGCTTCGAATCGATCATCGACTGACATTTGAATCAGCCGTGGCGACAGTGGTTCTGAATCTCGGATCTCGCTAATCAGGTCGGTTACCGTTGTCGCTTCAAACGGTCTCCTTCCGCACAGAACTTCGTAAAGAGTGACCCCTAGACTGAACATGTCAGAGCGATGGTCACCCGGCTCGCCTTTTGTTCTTTCAGGCGCCATGTAAGCGACCTCGCCCACAAGTTCTCCGCGACGTGTGATCTCCTCGCCCTGGGTACCTTCGAGCGCCTTAACCAGACCAAGATCACCGAGCTTCGCGATCCGTTCGGTTTTTGGCATCAGAATGTTTTCAGGATTGATGCTGCGATGCACGATGCCATTTTCGTGAGCGACCTTCAGAGCTTTCGCCATCTGCACAGCAACTCGCCACACGTTTTTCCAGTCCAGCATTCCAGCAACGCCATGCTTTTGCGCAACCGAGCGCAGGTTGTGTCCATCAATAAATTCCATGGCGTACCAGCAAAGTGTGAGATTCATGTCTTGAATTTCGGTCATCGCCGCATTGAGCAGTCTGACCAGATTCTCATGCCGGATTGGACGCACTGTCTGCATGGCTCGAATAAATCGCTCGCGCTCACCTTCGTTCTGAGTGATGTGTGGCCAGAGTACCTTCAAGGCAACTTGCTCATTGCTCTTCACCTCGATGGCCCTGAAAATCGTTCCGTATCGGCCACGAACCAGCTCTTCCTCAATACGGTATCTGTAGATCGTTCTACCAACCAGTCGCCGAAGATCGCGCGAGTCACTTGCACGCTTGACCGGGTCGATTGTCACGGTTGTGTCCGACTCCAGTTGAGGCTCTGCGACCTCTGGTTCGTCGGTTTTGTGGACAACCGACCTGCTGAGCTGAATGTTTCCCAGGGGCGCCAGAGATCGTCCAGCGTTGGCTTTCCGGTTCCTTGGAGTGATCGTTGCAGCCTCAGCGGCATTGGCAGACTCAACTTGAAAGAGAGTTTCGCCCACAGCGATGTTGTCTCCGACTGACGCAGTTCCTTCCTGGATGCGGCGCCCATTGAGAAACGTTCCGCTGCTGTTTTCTTTGTCCCTGATACACAACAAACCGTTGACGAGAAGCAGTTGACAGTGCATCCGGGAAACACTTGGATCGGTGAGTTGCGTGCTGCTTTGAGTACCACGTCCAATCCAGAAATCACCTTCAGCTGGAATCGCGAAAGTTCGCCCAGCGTCTGGACCTGCTTTGACAACAACTTGAAACTGCATCGTTTGCGATCCGACAGTTGAGCGTGCTTCAGGATTCGATACGTTTCTGCAAAACGGGCTCTGCAAGCTAATCGTGGCCCTGTTTCAGCCCTTGATGAGCTGCACGCAATTGAGAAAGAAACGCAAGACGCTTGAGCGTCAGGGGATCGCAATAGCTCATGCGATTGGCGATCTCGTCGTCAACTGTTGGGGCATCACAGGAAATCATCAGATTGATAAGCTGCTCCTGATTCATTCCGTCAATCGACTGCCAGAGGTCTGGTGCATCGTGTCGAGCAATCATTCAGCATCTCCATGGAGAGGAAGCTTTCGATATCATTTTCTCATTTTCACGATGGTTGTTACTGGCAACTTATGAGTTTTCTGCGAGTCGCATGTGAGTCCTGCCTGAATTTCGCATGACGGCTCGTCGAGGATTTTTGTCTTCCTTACCAGATCTCGGTTAACGATGCGGCATTAGGTCGGCGCGGGACGCCGGTTGCTCGCCATCGTGGCCACCCTGCAAATACTCAACGATTCATTGAACCGGCGGTCTTACATCGCTCGACGTTGCCGGCGGCCTTTTGAAAAGCTGTCGATGACCATGTTGCCGAGATCTTCGGCGTTGCAGTAGGCGGCGACGCCTCCGGAGACTTTGGCCATCTGCTCTACAAAGTTGACCAGGTCAAGATAGAAGTAGTCTTCGATCAGTGCGAAGCTCGACATGTGGATGCCGTCGTTCGCGCACCGTTTGACTTCCGCCAGTGTCGCCTTTGAGGTGCGATCGGCGGGCGGGTAGATCAGCAGCAAATCCCGTCCCTCAATGTGAGCTGTCGGCTCGCCGTCGGTGATCGTGATAATCTGCCGATTCTGCGCGGGCTGCCTCTTGAGAATTCGCCGGGCAAATTGCAGCCCTGCCTGGATATTCGTGAAATGTTGAGGCACGAAACCTGGCGGCTGGTCGAGGTTGATACGGAGATGGACTCGCGGATCAAAGATGCTGACCTCTTTCGGCGCGGAGTAAAGCAGCTCTCGTTCTGTCATCGGGCTGGCGTAGCTGTAGAAGCCAACGATCTGCAGAAAGTCTCCCTGGTACCGACCTCGGACCAGCCCCTGCAAAGCCAGCGCGACTTTCTTTGCCTGACCATACTTCCCGTAGCGGTTCATGCTGCCGGACATGTCGATCAGTACGACGGTCGCGCAGGCAGTTTGATATTCGGTGTCGTAAACGACGAGATCGTCCTGTTCGATGTCGACGGGCGATCCGCCGCCCTGTCGCTGGATTGCGTTTTTCAGCGTCGCGTGCATGTCCAGGTTTGAGATCGGATCGCCGTACTCGTAGGGCTTTGTTTCGTCGTGGACCGTCTGGCCGGCTCCTCGGAACTGAGTCTCGTGCTTGCCGACTTTGTCCTGACGACTGATGTTAAAGAGAGATTCGAGGGCCTGACCTTCGACACGTCGCACGCCCTTAGGTGTCACATGGAAGCGACCTTTTTCGTCCTTGTCGACGTAGCCCTGCTCGATCAGCTTCTGAACGAGATCCGGGTGTTCCTGCTCCCAGTGATGCAGGTTGTCCAGAATTTCTTCGCCGTAGTCGAGCATGTAGCGGCTCAGTTCGTCGAACACTTTGTCCATCGACTGCGGCGTAAATTCCTGGGAACCGTCCCAGTGTGAGTATTCGAAGTTGGGCACAGATGGCCTCTGTTCTATCGGTTGTGTTTCTGTCTGCTGAAGAAGCAGTTGTTCGATCTCGCCAGCAGGAATCGATGCAGGCAAGGATACCGCCGTCGCTTACGGGATCCGAATCGAACGGAGGTGTTTTCCTGGACCGACAGAAGAATCCGAGCATTCGGCACGAACTGCCTTGCCGAGCAACTCAACCGATCCGCACATCTGTCACAGGTCGGCAGAGTCGTTCGCAGTTTCACCAATCGTCACGTGATTCGTCCGCCGCACTGTCGGGGATGGTCTAAGTTCAAGGCAAGCTGCAAGGGCTTGGCTTTCGGGAGAGAGGTATCGGACAGTGAGTCCGGTCGGCCGGAAGCGAGCTGCCATCACACTATGGATCAGGAACGGCACGATGCTGGTACTCAGCCGGAAGAAGGACGAGAAGATCGTCATTGGCGACAACATTTCAATCATGGTTGTCGAGATCCGAGGGGACAAAGTGCGTCTTGGGATCGACGCTCCTCGCGATGTCAGTGTGCATCGGCGGGAAGTCTACGACGCCATTAAGCGTAAAGAGTCCGAACAGGGAGCAGTCGAAGACGATGCTGCTGACCTGACGGCCAACCAGGTTCAGGCATGACCAATCAGGCAACGGTTGTCTCAGCAGCACTTGTTGAACGAGTCAGCGAGCGAGCCGCTCGCGAACAATCGTGTGCAGAGATTCCGTTGATCGTTCTGGACGAGATGCTCAACGATAGTTCGGCGTCTGAGTGGAACGCGCAACTGGAGTCTGCAAAGGTTCTGCTGGTGGCTGCCTACCGCTCTGCAAACGGTACGAGTGGAAAAGTGGTCCGCGAAGACGCCTGCGTCGCGTGAGCGATCAACTGACGGAATCAACGAATTCAGCCCTGAACCGGCACCACACGATTTGTGGTGCCAGTTCAGGGCTGTTTTGCCAGGCCAGTCCCAGGATGTTGTAACTGCTGAAGACGCTGGGGCGTTCAGCCGGCTGAAAGCCACTTGCTGCGAGTCGGTGAGATCCTCAGGAACGTTTTCAGTTGAGCAATTCTGACGACAGCCGGCTCAACGGGTCGCCCGCATCGGCATGTCAGATTCCTGCTTCGATCGGCTCGTCGCCATCCTGTTGAATATTTCGCAGCCGATTTCTCGCGATTAGTTTTTTCCGAATCGACTGAGAGATTTACGAAGTTCGTCGAGCGTGACCTTGCCGTCCTTATTCGAGTCGACTCGATCAAAATTCTGCTTCAGTCGATCTGGTGCTTCGTCTTTGCTGATCGCTCCGTCCTTGTCGCGGTCCAGCCTGCTCAAAAACTCTTCCGGGTTTTCGAGCTTCGGACGTCGATCTCGATCTGTTTGATTCTGCGGTGAGGCTTGCGAGGCATCCGGCTTGCCTTCTGGTTGATCGCTTGCCGGACGTCGCGGACGAACGCTGGAGTCTCGGTCACCGCTCGGACGTGGGCGTTCCATTGCACCCTGGCTGCTCGGCGGGGGACCAAACAATTCTCGACCGTCCAAAGCTCCGTCGCCATTCTGATCGAGGCGTTCAAGCAGCGATGCTGCTTTCGACAGTTCATCTCGCGTAAGCCGTCCGTCGTGGTTTGTGTCGAGAATTCGCAGGAAGGCAGGGCCGCCGTTTGCAGGCCGCGCACCATCTTCTGGTCGGCGCATTTCACCGTCCCGAGCGGGGCGATCGCTTTCAGGGCGTTTGTCACCACCGTCCGGGCGACCGTTCGGCTGAGCACGGTTAAACTGTGCGACAGCGCTCTGGAATTCCTGCATCGTGAGTGAGCCATCGCGTCCCTTGCCCGAGCGTTCAAGGATGGCAGCCACCATCCGACGCCCCTGCTCAGGAGCCTCGTCTACGGTGAGCTTTCCGTCGCCGTTCGC